>NZ_JAUBVX010000012.1:0-131115 GCF_036706065.1 Microcoleus sp. A2-C3
CACACCCCCAGCCCCTCTCTAGAGGACACACCCCCAGCCCCTCTCTAGAGGACACACCCCCAGCCCCTCTCTAGAGGGGAGCTAGATCCGGTCCCCCTCCTGGGAGGGGTTAGGGGTGGGTATTATCTCGATAGTGCCGACAAATCAAGGGATTCTGTTGTGTGGAAAAAAGCTAAAAGCCGATCGACTATTTGAGCAACACCACCCTTAACATTAGACTCAACATTCAAAGGCATCACCGGATCGTGCAGTGACAAGCGTAGCAGAAACCAGCCCGATTCGCTAGCTGACGTGCAGGAAATTCGCAAACCTTCGTAGTTATTGGGCACAATTTCCCAGTCGGCTTGCTTTGCTGCAAATTCTTGCAGTTGCTCAATTACCTGATTTCCGTGCGCTTTGAAATCATCCACACCAATTTTAATCCGAAACTCTGCACTTTCTTCAGGTTCTTGTAAATTTGCAATCAAATCCGGCAAAGATTGATTGGCCAGCTTAGATTTAGCCAACTCAATCAACAATTTGCTGACCAAATAAGCGCCATCATCCAGAAAGTAATTTTCCTTCAAAGCGCCATGTCCAGAAGTTTCAATGGCTAACCATGATTCCTGTCCGGCTTGATTGAGGCGAATCGACTCGTCAATCACATTTTTATAGCCGCGTTTAAACCGATGGTGAATTCCTTGCAAATCCTGTTCGATGAATTGCGTTAAACCATCGGATGTGATAGAATCGGTGACGATGGTTGATGCTGGGTGCTCTTGGAGGACGATCGCCGAAATCAACGCGATTAACCGATTGCGATTCAGTTCCTTGCCAAATTGATCCACAGCCGCACTGCGATCGACATCCGTATCAAAAATAATCCCAAAATCAGCTTGATTGGCAATAACCGCTTGACAAATTGACTGCATTGCCTGTTTATCTTCGGGATTCGGCACGTGATTGGGGAAAGTACCATCGGGTTCTAAAAATTGGCTGCCGGTGGTGTCTGCACCCAAAGGTTTTAAGACTTTATCGACATAAAATCCGCCCGCACCATTACCCGCATCCACAACAATTTTCAATCCAGTTAGCGGCTGCTCAAAATTATCGGGATGATTGACTGATTCCCTAATTTTTTCGACAAATTGGTTGCCATAAACTGAGATAAAATCATGCTTGGTAATCTTACCTGGTAATGCTACTAGGTCAAATTCATTAGTCGCAGCTAGTGTTAAGATATCGGTAATATCTTTTTTTTGTAATCCACCATTGGCAGTAAAAAACTTTAAGCCATTGCGATTAAAAGGTAAATGGCTAGCAGTCAGCATAATCGCGCCGTCGCACTCAAAACCTGGGGTAATTGTACTCATAAACATGGCGGGAGTTGAGGCCATTTCAAAGTCGTAAACTGTGGCACCAAGTGAGGCGATTCCGTCCATAACTGCTTGCATTAATGTTGGCCCGGAGAGGCGGCTGTCACGCCCGATCGCAATTATTAACTTTTCAGCAGGTTTGTGGACTTTTTGCACCAGCCAACTGACAAAGGATTTACCTAAGATTGTGGCAATTTCCGGCGTGAGGTTGACTGTTTCACCGGGAACCCCTTCGAGGGCGATACCACGAATATCTGAGCCGTTTTGCAGTTTTGTCCAGTTATAATTTTGCATAATCAATGATGGTAAGAAGGTTCGGCAGCGGATTTTGTAACGGATGTAACGGATTTCAGGGATTTGAGGGATTTCAGGGATTTCAGGAAGAAGACATGAACAGATCAGACGGCGGTTTCAACCGCGACTCGTTAGTGTCAAGTTGAACCAGAAAATGTTTGTATTTTTCGTTTATCGCCGAGGCCAGATCCCCCTAAATCCCCCTTAAGAAGGGGGACTTTGAGAATGCTTTTCTCCGCCCTTATTATGTGGATATCCCCCTAAATTCCCCTTAAGAAGGGGGACTTTGAGAATGCTTTTCTCCGCCCTTATTATGTGGATATCCCCCTAAATTCCCCTTAAAAAGGGGGACTTTGAGAATGATCTTCTATTGTCCCCCCCTTCTTAAGGGGGGCTAGGGGGGATCGGGCTTAATTGATGACATTAAACTCTAATTACTTAGTCCCGTTCAACGCTATAAATTGCTTGCAAACTGAACTCGCCATGCGCGGGAACTTCCACAATATCCGTCGCGGCATTGGTCGTTTCTACGCAGATTAAGCGCTGATAATCTGCATCATCAAGGTCGGCCATGTTTTTAGATATTGTCACCCAGGGATTCCACACAACGGCGGATTTACTGCCAGATGATTTAATCCGAATCCGACGATTGAGGGCGCTATCGTCTATGACGAATTCGTTGGTGACATCGAGATAAATTCGATCGACCTCACCGACAGCTACGACTGCACCTACTTGAGTTTTTTCGACTCCACCGTCAACTTTATCAAGATATTGGCTGTTTTCTAAACCCAAAACCTGTACGCGGTTGATGTCGCCGACTAGGAAGTAGGTGTGGAAGGCTTGGGTGAGGGGAAATGCTTTGTCGCCGAGATTCCGGGTGATTAATTCTACTGTGAGAGTGGTGCCGACGGTAATTACGATCGCCAGTTCAAAAGCTTGGGGCCAAATTGCTCTAGTTTCCTCGGTATCCTTGAGGCCTAAAGTGACTTGGGTTGCGCCGTCTGGTGTGGTGGAGGTGTTGACGACATTCCAGAGGCGATTGCGGACAAATCCGTGGACTGGGCGGCCCAAGCCTTCGGGATCTGGACCAAACCATGGCCAACAGATGGGTACACCGCCTTTGATGGCTTTTCCTTCGGCGTAGTAGGCTTTGTCGCTGAGGAACATCAAATCTGCGGTTTCGGTGGCTGGTTGGAAGGAGAGCACTTGGCCGGAATACACAGAAATTAAGGCTTTGGCTTGGCCGTTGTCGATGTGAATCATCGGGAAACCGCCGTTTCCGGTGGCGAAGGTGAGGTGGCCGGCGATGCTGTAGTCTGTGTTTAGTTGGTCAATACTCATGCTGGTGGCCTGGTTAATTGCTTCCCAATTATCCGATATTATGGTGGCTACGGTTGTTTGTATTGTTGAGTTTGAGTGGGATGTGCGATCGGTTAATACAGTTGTAATGTGGATAATATTGATGTGTTCTGAGAAAATTTAGGTTTGCTGGCGAGAGTATCTGGGAAGAAACCCGGTTTCTGGGAATTACGCAAAGATTAAGAAACCGGGTTTCTCAGAAAATCTAGGTTGGTGGCGAGAGTATCTGGGAAGAAACCCGGTTTCTGGGAATTACGCAAAGATTAATACAACTGGTTTTTGATATCAATTGCCAAAAATAATGCTAAATCCCCGATACGAATTTAGGGTTTTTCTTGCTGTTTTTGATTGTGCCAATCTGCACAGGTATAACGGTTTCAAGCCCTAGACCGGAAAATAGGTATTTTCCGGCCCAGATCCCATTCCCGATATTGACTTGTTTTTTTGTTTCAATCCCTAATAGGGTTTTAGGTATTTTCCGGCGCCAGGAGCAGCCTCGAATTCTACTTCTGCTCCGTTTCAATCCCTAATAGGGTTTTAGGTATTTTCCGGCGTGACTTTTTCAACTGCAACTTGCCAATTGGTGACGTTTCAATCCCTAATAGGGTTTTAGGTATTTTCCGGCTCTAGCGATTCCTCCCGGCTCCAATGAGTCCTAAGTTTCAATCCCTAATAGGGTTTTAGGTATTTTCCGGCTATTGTGCTGTTACCGCCGACATACCATGCAGATGTTTCAATCCCTAATAGGGTTTTAGGTATTTTCCGGCGAAATGCTAGCCGATCGCAATTTCGTGATTGACGACGTTTCAATCCCTAATAGGGTTTTAGGTATTTTCCGGCTCTGGCCACTGACGATGTAGCGGACTTGTTCATTATAAGAAGTGTTTCAATCCCTAATAGGGTTTTAGGTATTTTCCGGCTTTCCCTGCTACCTAATGAAATTGCAGCGGCAAGTTTCAATCCCTAATAGGGTTTTAGGTATTTTCCGGCTTGATTAGCTTTCAAAATAGTTGATTTTATTTATACGTTTCAATCCCTAATAGGGTTTTAGGTATTTTCCGGCGTCTAGGCACGTCGCGATCGAAGTAACATTGCACGTTTCAATCCCTAATAGGGTTTTAGGTATTTTCCGGCAAGATGGGGTCAAGCCCAAGCTGCTTCCTGTTTTGTTTCAATCCCTAATAGGGTTTTAGGTATTTTCCGGCCAACAATACTCGGAAGCTTCGACTATTACGACCCGTTTCAATCCCTAATAGGGTTTTAGGTATTTTCCGGCATTTTGTAGCATTAGATTTCATGGTTGCTCCTTACAGTTTCAATCCCTAATAGGGTTTTAGGTATTTTCCGGCTTTTCAATTCAGTCCAATGGTGTACCTTAAATTGAGGTTTCAATCCCTAATAGGGTTTTAGGTATTTTCCGGCCGTATTAGCGCCGAAGCTGCTGGGCTAGGTATTTTGTTTCAATCCTTAATAGGGTTTTAGGTATTTTCCGGCGCGCCGGCCTACCGAGCTGCCCCCGCTACCCTGGTTTCAATCCCTAATAGGGTTTTAGGTATTTTCCGGCCGCCGACTCTTTAATCTGGCAAGCGGCCAAAATTCTCTCGTTTCAATCCCTAATAGGGTTTTAGGTATTTTCCGGCAGGTATTGCAAACTCCCCTTCTCATACCCGAAAGAATTATCAGTTTCAATCCCTAATAGGGTTTTAGGTATTTTCCGGCCTCCATTAGTGCTAGCAGGTCGGTTGCAGATGGGCAGTTTCAATCCCTAATAGGGTTTTAGGTATTTTCCGGCTTGTGAGTCAGTGAGTCAGTAAAAAGTGGCAGTTCGGGTTTCAATCCCTAATAGGGTTTTAGGTATTTTCCGGCAGAGACTTCCATCCGAAAAAGCTCAGAATAGACCGTTTCAATCCCTAATAGGGTTTTAGGTATTTTCCGGCCCGTGCAGCTAGAAAGTAGTGCATCACTTCATAGCAGTTTCAATCCCTAATAGGGTTTTAGGTATTTTCCGGCTATGCGGGAAAGCGTAAGTTCCACTGGTCGTTCAAAATGTTTCAATCCCTAATAGGGTTTTAGGTATTTTCCGGCCAATATAATCCGAGGGTTCCCGATTATTCTGCCTCCCAAGTTTCAATCCCTAATAGGGTTTTAGGTATTTTCCGGCGTCATTTTTCTTAGCTAATCGCTTCATAGCGCTCGTTTCAATCCCTAATAGGGTTTTAGGTATTTTCCGGCTTGAGTAAAAAATCAATTCAAAGTCTAGAAGAGTTTGTTTCAATCCCTAATAGGGTTTTAGGTATTTTCCGGCGCGTAGCCCCTAGTTGTATACAGGGTAGCTCGTGTTTCAATCCCTAATAGGGTTTTAGGTATTTTCCGGCTTCCTATGTCACTCCCAAGCATTCCCCCCGATGGTTTCAATCCCTAATAGGGTTTTAGGTATTTTCCGGCCCGAAATTCTTAATAGCGCAATCAATCGCCAACTCGTTTCAATCCCTAATAGGGTTTTAGGTATTTTCCGGCCTGACTATCACTTCCCATGAAGACTTGAGCGTTCGTTTCAATCCCTAATAGGGTTTTAGGTATTTTCCGGCTTCCCGATACCTCAGCCCGAACCAACTCCGAAAAGTTTCAATCCCTAATAGGGTTTTAGGTATTTTCCGGCTTGACGAATCTTTCCTTTTTGCTGAGCTATTTCGTTTCAATCCCTAATAGGGTTTTAGGTATTTTCCGGCCTTACCCTCTAAATCCCCCGGCGACCCATCGCGAGTTTCAATCCCTAATAGGGTTTTAGGTATTTTCCGGCACGAACTACCCTGCATACAGCTAGGAGCTACGCCGGTTTCAATCCCTAATAGGGTTTTAGGTATTTTCCGGCCAAATATTGCGAATCAATGATTGAATGCAGTTCGTTTCAATCCCTAATAGGGTTTTAGGTATTTTCCGGCGCAGAAAAAAAGTGACAACAAAGTTGAGAATTATCGGTTTCAATCCCTAATAGGGTTTTAGGTATTTTCCGGCTTGTGGGAGTAGCAAACCATCCCCAATTTGATGGTTTCAATCCCTAATAGGGTTTTAGGTATTTTCCGGCTAATCCCTGATAAGTGGATACAAGATGCTGCTGGTTTCAATCCCTAATAGGGTTTTAGGTATTTTCCGGCCCAGCAAGCTGCCTTTCATTCCAAGGATTTGTATTGTTTCAATCCCTAATAGGGTTTTAGGTATTTTCCGGCTCTATCTCAGTGTGGATGCCGGGCCATGTTACCGTGTTTCAATCCCTAATAGGGTTTTAGGTATTTTCCGGCCGCCCGTTCCAGAAGGCTTGCTGTATTTGGTTTTCAACGTTCATTTGCGTCTGTATTAGCAAAAATACCATTTCAGCCACCGGCTTGTCAAGAGGCAAAATTTTCAACAGCCCTCAAAAGCACTCACAGCAACCATTACAGGGTTTGCGGGAATCGTTTTTTTCGGCTAAGTACCTCAAACCCATGCTCTGCAAGCAATACAGCCGAAAAACTTGACCCCTCAAAAAAAACACCTACCGGTTCCCGCAAATTCTCATAAATCAGAACCGGGCTACAAAACTCCGACTGCTGACAGCGCCTCCGCTTCAACCTCGTTCATCTCATCGAGTTTCTGCCAAACTTGGTGCATCAACTCATCCAACCCAACTCGACTCACCGCCGAAATCATCAACACCGGAGCACCGCTGATTTCCTGCAATCGCGCGATCGCATTTCCAATTTCCTCATCCTCAAGATCGATCGCATCTACCTTATTAAAAGCCAAAATCTGCGGTCTATCGCCCAAACCTCGCCCATAAGCTTTCAATTCTTCTTGAATTGTGATGTAATCGGCGATCGGATCTTCATCAGTAATATCCACCAAATGCAGCAACAACCGAGTCCGTTCAATATGCCGCAAAAACTCATAACCCAAGCCCGCGCCCTCGTGAGCCCCGGCAATTAATCCCGGAATATCAGCAAAAACAGTACCGTCGCCGCTCGGTTTCCTGACTACGCCCAAATTCGGAATTAAAGTTGTAAACGGATAATCTGCAATCTTCGGACGCGCCGCCGACAAAGCAGAAATTAGCGTCGATTTGCCCGCATTCGGCAAACCAATAATTCCCACTTCAGCTAATAGCTTCAATTCCAAACGCAAAAACTTATGTTCCCCTTCTTTTCCCGGCATCGCATAATCTGGAGCCCGGTTAGAATTTGTCAGAAAACACTTATTTCCTAAACCGCCTTTGCCACCTTTGGCCACACAAAAAGTCTGTCCCGGCGTGACTAAATCTGCTAAAACTGCCTGAGTTTCCGCGTCGTAAACTACTGTACCGCAGGGAACTTCAATTGTGCGATCGTCCCCAGAAGCCCCAGTCATATTCTTCGGCGCGCCCTTCTTCCCGTTTTCGCCCTTAAAAATCCGGTTGTACTGGAAATCTAGCAGCGTTTGCAGGCTTTCCACCGCCACCATAAACACAGAACCGCCCCGCCCGCCGGTGCCACCGCTTGGCCCACCCGCTGGTATATACTTTTCTCTGCGAAAAGCTACCATACCGTCGCCGCCTTTGCCGGCTGCGACTTGAACATCCGCTCGATCGATAAATTGCATAATTTAGTCAGTTGTCAGTTGTCAGTTGTCAGTTGTCAGTTGTCATTAGTTATGATACCAGATCCAAGTACAATGTTTATCTTTTGGTGCGCTGTGTACCATCCTAATCAACTAATTAGTAGTCATTGGTTAATAGCTGACACTCATTAATCGAACATTTCAAAAGAATGACAACTAACAACTAGCAACTGACAACCTGACAACTGACAACTAGCAACTAACAACTGACCAATGACAACTGACAACTGACTACTAACAATATGTCGATACATCTTCCTTACAATCATCTGCCAAATAGCAGAGAGCTCGAAAGCGCATCCCCACCAACTGTTCGTAAAGTGGGTTAATCTGGCACATCGCCGGAATGTGGACGATTTTGCGACCAAATAGTACGACATCTCGCTCAAACGGACACTGAGACGGAATCATTTTGCAGACGAAATGTGCCACTCTGGGATCGTGAACTTCCCAGGCGTCAAGCCAGTCTTTGACAGGTTGCAGGACATTTTTGTGGTGAGGTTGAGGTGGCCGCGCCGAAAGCGGTGTTGCTGCATAATCAACGACTGCTTGGCTGCTTGGGCCCTGCGGCTGACAGTTGCTGTCTTCGATGGTGTGTCGCAGAGATTCGATCGCCTCGACGTTATGACCCAAAGCTATGCAAAAATTGTAAAGTACCTCGTCTTCGCTGAGCGAGTACGTACCGTCTGCTAAGGCTACCATGACTGCTGTTCTCAAAAAATTCTCGCCGTTGGCGGTTCCTTTCCCTAACACAGCAGCTAGTTCCTCTGGGGCAATCGGTTCAAAACCGGCATCGAAAGATACTGGATGTAATTGATCCTGAGTTAGATTCGCAATCATTTTTTGCTCGTTTTCGTCAAAGTTGCCGTCAGCCCAAGCAATTGTCAGCAATCCCCGCAGCCAAGCGGCAATCTCTTGATCCGTGCAGTTGCATTTCGCGTTACTCATCAGCATTTCCAGTTCGATATACCAGTCGATTTGTTGGTTTGGAGCGGGATCAATATTCCACCCTAAATAATTTTTACTGCTTTTTTGCTCGATCGATCTTTTTGTTGAAGGTTTGTGCCCGAAGATTGCTCCAAACGCTTGTAGTGGACGTGTTAAAAGCATATTTGTGTCTCAGGAGTGTCGCTGTCTAGCGAGCTAATCTATTGGATAATTCTATTCCCCTAAAGTGTCATCTATCTGGAGGAATAGGTTTGTCTGATTCATCTTAACTATAGTTGCACCGATTCGAGATGGCGATCGAATTTTTGGCAAGAAATAACAGATTGGCTAATATAGGATCTGCTAGGGAACCCAGTTTCTCGCGGACGGGGCGATCGAACTTCGCTATGTTTATATCTTAATATATATTTTTGTAAACTTTTGTGTATCGGAGCGCAATATTTGACAGCGAGCCGGCTTAATGCTTTGGAAAGAACAAAAGCTGATGCAACTATTACCGTCTATCAAGGGTTATGATTGCTGTGTTCGTCTAGAAATAATACCATTTATCAAAAAAAATTACTGCAAAAGAAGTGTTGGGTTTGTTTGCTGAATCTGTTTGTCGGGTGCGTCGCTGTGAAACTCTCTATCGAATTGAGAGCTTCTCGACAGGGACCCACCCACGGCTTTATGTATACTATTCCCTTCTTCCTTCTGTCAACAGCCAACTATCAACTATCAACTGTCAACTGTCAACTGTCAACTGTCAACTGTTACTTAACTGCGGCGACACAAAATCCAACGCAATTCCATCGGCGGGCGTCCATTTGCCATCGGAAAAACATCTCTACCCGTGGCCCAACTGGGAAACCAGGGCGTCGGAGGCCAGGCTTCTTTTGGCAGGTGGTGGCGTTCGTACTCCCACACCAATTCGTCGGAGATTTGGACTAAGGGTAAGCCTTCCATTGCGGTGGCGAGCTCTTGGGGCGTAAATAAAGTAGACCAGGAGAGTTGGGCAACTTGTCGCACGAGGGGATCAGGCTGGTAGTCGCCGACAGTTAAGAATGTGCTGAACAACAACACGCCTCCGGGACAGAGGAAATCGCACATTTTAGCGAGGAAAAGCCGTACTTGATCGATGTCTCGAAAATGTGAGATGACTTCGGCGGCAACTGCTAACTGGTAGCGGGCTGGTTTCATCCGCATTAACGGGTCGAGTACATCGCCTTCTGTTACTGTGACGGGAAGGTTTTCGGCGGTTGCGGCTGTTTGCAATTGTTCGGCAAAAGCTGGGGTGAGCTCGATCGCATCTACAGAATAGCCTAATCTCGCCAGCGGCAAGGTATTGCGGCCAGTACCAGCGCCCACGTCTAAGATGCGGATGCGATCGGGATTTCCCAATTTAGCAGCCGTTGCCATCAATTTTGCATCGGGATGGGAGCCAAATAGAGGCGGTTCTCTAGTGTCAACCCAGCTTTTATATTGTTCTCCAACTGTTGAAGTAGTGACAATTACTTTGCAAGCTAAACCGGTTTGTGGCGGCTCTACAGATTCGTATTGCAGGATCATCATTGATGCTGTTGAGGTGCGATAGCCCTGTTCTAACTTAGTAACTAAAAGCTTTCTGAGTTCCTCTTTACGGTCTTCTGGGAGGGGTCTGTCAAGGGTGCTAAATAGCTTTTCGATTGACTTGAGATAGTGGTTTACCATTCCCGGTACGCAGGGGAAAGCTAATTCTCCGCGTGCGGTGACACGAGTATTGATTTTGTAGAGGATGGCTTGCTGGAGAATGTCGGGATTTACTACCAGCGGTAGCTGTTCGGTTTGGTCGATCGTGCTTTCGGCGCCCATAAGTTCAGTTGACAGTTGACAGTTGACAGTTGACAGTTGACGGTTGACGGTTGACAGTTGTCAGTTGTCAGTTGTTAGTTGTCAGTTGTTAGTTAAAAAAAATAGTATCTTGTAGATACGATGTTTTTGCCCTGATCTACTTAGAGCTTTGTTTTGGATAAATCTTAAATTTATAATCTCAAATCTACCAAGCCCAAAATCCGATTAAGTCTGAAAATTCGAGTTAATATCTCGATCGACTGTAGCGCATTTAAATTGGATCTTTTACGGCGAGGTGGAAAAAGCGTCAAATCTTCCCGCCTTCTCCCCCCGTCAGCCATCACAGGCAATTTATCTGGGTAGCAACTTAAAGCAGGGCTTAGTTGCTGCCGGTAAAAGTCACTTCGGGGAACTTTGACTGAGCCTCAGTCATCGGGCGCCGTCTGCCTTCCTCTTGCCAGTAGTTGATCACTTCTGTGGCTTGGTTAAGGACTTCGACGCGATCGTTGTCAGCAATCCAGTGTTTGGCTTCGAGTTCGTTTTTGAGTTCTTCCCACGCATCCTTGCGGGGCCAGAAAAAGTAAGCAGTCAGCGGGCTAGTTCCTTTACCGACCACTTGGTCAACGGCGAGGGCAACATTCTCTTCTAGCCAGAGAACTTTTAAGATGAACTTGGACAAGCAAACCTCCGGGGTTCCGATCGAACTTATTAAAAATTTCTACAATCGCTAAGTGTAGCACATTCTGTTCAATAATGAGTCATCGACGATTAAAAGTTTTGTCGCGCGGCTGGGTTTCCCGCTGCTTATGGGCTGGAAACCGATAAAATTTGTGCAAAACCCGCCCCAGCTACAGGGATAATTAAGTTGTGAACAGAGTTATTTTAGTTTTTGACATTGACGGTGTGGTGCGGGATGTGTCCGGTTCCTATCGGCGGGCGATCGCCGATGCGGTAGAACATTTCACGGCGGGTGCTTTTCGCCCGAATTCTCTGGATATCGACTCTCTGAAGTCGGAGGGAGTGTGGAATAATGACTGGCAAGCGTCTTTCGAGTTAGTTTGCCGTTATTTTGAGCGGATTGGGCGATCGCGAAATCAACTTGCTTTCAACTATGACGAATTAGTCGCTTTTTTCCAAAGTCGGTATCGCGGAGATGACGATCAAAATTGGACTGGTTACATTTGTGACGAACCGCTACTATTAAGTCCAGCTTACCTGGAAAATTTAACAGTTGGAGGGATTATTTGGGGCTTTTTCAGCGGGGCGATGCGAGATGAAGCAGCTTATGTTTTGAAAGGGAAACTCGGCTTAAATTCTCCCGTGTTAGTGGCGATGGAAGATGCACCGGGAAAACCAGATCCGACTGGACTTTTCGCCGCAATTGAACAGTTGGAAAACCTGCACGATTTAGACAAAAATTTGCCCGTGATTTACGCCGGAGATACAGTTGCCGATATTTACACTATTGTGAAAGCGCGGGAAGTACAACCAAATCGGGTTTGGCTGGGGATAGGAATTTTGCCACCTCACGTTTTGGATGATGCTGTGCGCTGCGAGGCCTATGCTGCGGCGCTGAAAAATGCTGGTGCAGCAGCAGTTTTTAGGAATGTCGAAGAGTTGACTGCTGCACGAATTGGAGAATTAGACGGCGGTTGAAACCGCGTCTACGGAAGATCAGAAGATCAGACGGCGGTTGAAACCGCGTCTACACAAACGATGTCCGAGCTCAGAGGGACTCAAGAAAATAACATAATTTAAACCGTCCGATCTTCAACCCGCGCAGGCGGGTTTTGTTTGTGTAGACGCGGTTTCAACCGCCGTCTTCTTCGGATAATATTGGCATTTTTGGGGAGAATTCCTGATTGCAAAATGCCGTACAATCATCGGGATTCTCGAACTTTACCATTAACACTTTGAAATTATTTCAAATTCAAAAAATCGTCTAAGGCGCTAACTACAACTGGCGGCCAGCGACGGGTTTTTGCCACCCAATCGAGGTGTTTGTAGCGGGAATCGAGGCCGACTGCGGCTACCCAATTGCTCTCAGCTTCACCGGGCTGTCCTGCCTCCCAAAGACAGGCACTGAGGGCTGCTCTCATGTCAGCAAATTGGGGATATCTGCGGACAATATTTTTCATGTTGCGAATTGCTTCTTTGGTTTGCCCGTTTTGATAAAGTGCGAGGGCGTGGTTGGCGCGGGCAAAGGCGTATTCTGGAGCTAATTCAAAGGCTTTTCCGTAGTCGGCAATTGCTATTTCCCATTTACCTAAACCTGCTTCGGCGTTACCTCGGTTGTTGTAGGCTGCTGGATCTTTGGGGTCTAATTCTAGTACATGATTGTAGTCGGCGATTGCTTCTTCCCAGCGTCCTAAACCTTCTAAGGCTGTGCCGCGATTTAGGTAGGGATCGGGGGCATTGGGAGCTAGTTCGATCGCCTTTTCGTAGTCAGCAATTGCTAGTTCTAGTTTATTTTGGCTAACTCTAGAATTACCTCGGTTACTCCAAGCTGCGGCTTGTGAGGGAAATTTGTCAACGATTTGAGTCCACAAAGTTTCGGCTGCGGGAAATTTGCCTTCATTTGTAGCTTCAAAAGCTTTCTGAACAAGTTCTCCTAATTCCTGCTGGGGATCGGCGAGATCTGTTGGTTGTACTTGTGCGGTAGCGGGCGCGATATTCCCCAACCAAACTAACCCAGTTACAATTAATACTGTAAAAAATGTGAAAAGTGAGCGAATCATCTTTGGTGGCAGTTGAAACTTTACTTAAAGACATTATTAACCGAAATTCCGGGTATTGGTTCGATATTTTAGGAGTAATTTTATGAAAAAACGCTTATTAATTTTGGGCGGAACGGGTGATGCTGTTGAACTAGCTGCCAAAGCGTCTCAAATCGCTGATATCGAGGTGATATCTTCGTTAGCAGGACGCACTAAACAGCCTTTGACCCCAAAAACGGGTACGGTGCGAATTGGGGGGTTTGGTGGGGCGACTGGGCTGGCTGAGTTTTTGCGTTGTAGCCCGATCGACTTATTAATCGATGCGACTCATCCGTTTGCGGCGCAGATTTCTGCCAATGCTGCGATCGCTGCGGTTGAGTGTAATGTCCCTCATTTGATGATGGTGCGCCCTGGTTGGGAGATGGTGGAGGGCGATCGCTGGATTGAAGTTGCCAACCACTCGGAGGCTGCAACGGCTTTATCAGGGCAGTCTCAGCGGGTGTTTTTGACGATTGGTAGGCAGGAATTGGCTGCCTTTGCGGGTTTGGATGCTATTTGGTTTTTGATGCGGGCGATCGATCCTCCTGCACCCAATACTCCTGTTCCTAACGGTAAATTGTTATTAGCAAGGGGGCCTTTTTCTTTGGCAGATGAGCGGCAATTGCTGTTAGAATATCGCATCGATACAATTGTCAGCAAAAACAGCGGCGGCGCTGCTACCTATGCGAAAATTGTGGCTGCTAGGGAACTGGGTATTCCGGTTGTGATGGTGCAGCGGCCGCCGATTCCCGATGTTGAGCAGGTTGCTGATGTTGAAGGGGCAATTTCTTGGTTAGTTGAGCAGTTATGAGTTATTAGTTATTAATTACATCCTTTTGGCGATCGGAATGTACCCGATCCAGAAACTGAGGTTGTAGCAGCCAGACTGCAAAAATTGCTCTCCCCCTTAGTGTCTAATCAACTAGCCTACTAGCAGCAGTTGGGGTTAAGGTCGCAGATCTGACGGGGTGACAACGCTTCTGTCTTTTTAATAGCGATCGATTTAAACTCTTATAAGTGCAAGGCTTTCCGGTTGCTGGTCACTGCCTCAGTAAAATTATTCTAATACCCATACCAAATAAGGAGACTCAAATATATGCAATACAAAAACGGTATGCCCATTGCCATTATTGGCGCGGGAATATCAGGCATTACGACAGCCCATATTCTCAAGAAAAATGGTTTCCAAGCAGTTGTTTTCGAGAAATCCCAACAGGTTGGCGGAGTATGGGCACTTGCATACCCAAACGTACACCTGCAAAATATCAAGGAACAGTATCATTTATCTGATTTTCCCTGGCCATTCACCCCTGATTTACATCCCACCGGAGAACAAATCCTGAATTATTTGGAGCAAGCGGTCAACCATTTAAATCTTGATGTGCGGTTAAATCACGAAGTTATCGAACTCAAAGAAACAGAAGATGGTTGGCTATTAAAATATAAAAACGAGGATGGCGTTCACGAAGAATTATTTGGATACGTCGTTATCTCAGTTGGGCAATATACAGAAGGAAAGTATCAACCTGAATTTCCAGGTATAGAAAATTTCGGCGGCAAAATCATCACTGAACGGGATGTCCACACCCTTGATATATTCGACAATCAACGAGTTGTAATCCTTGGCTTCGGAAAAAGTGCTTTGGACATGGCGACTTTCGCAGCCAAACAAGGCGCACAAGTAAATCATGTATTTCGTACACCGCGCTGGCTTGTGCCAGAATGGATTTTGGGCGTACATTTTACCCACGCATTATTCAGCCGTTTTGGAACAGTGATGATGACAAGTTGGGCACATCCAACCGCCATTGAACGTTTCCTGCACAATCGCCTTGGTTTCATTGTTTCAGGTTTTTGGGATTTGATTGCATCCATCTTCCGCTTTCAAGTTCAGCGAAATGCTTCTGGAAAAGGTCAAGAGGCCCAGCGCCGCATCCAAGCTGTACAACCAGATCACAAACTATTGCCTGATTTACGTTCAGCCACAGCGGTTGCGCCTGAAAATTACTATCCGTTTATTGCAGAAGGAAAAATCTCGCCCCACCGTGCAGAATTATCTGGTTTTTCGCGAGAAGCAGTAAAGTTGAAAAATGGTTGCGAGATTCCATGCGATTTAGTCATTCTATCTTTGGGTTCGCAAACGCCGATTTTTCCATTTTTGCCTGATCAATATCGAAAAATGTTGGAAACCGAACCCGATGGCGTGCAGTTATATCGCCACTTGCTTCATCCTCGGATTCCTGGCATTGCCTTTGCCGGGTTCAATCATGGATATATGCACGTGCCAGCAGTCGAAATTGCCACACAATGGCTGTGTGCTTACTTGCGTGGTGAACTTGACTTACCTTCCAGCGAAAATATGGAAAAAAGTATTGAATATATCCGCCAGTGGAAACGCGCAAATATTCAATTTGAACCTTCGCGATCCTGTGCGATTAACACTCGCTTTCAACAATATATTGACATCATGCTTAAAGATATGGGTGTTTCTCCTTACCGAAAATTGCCTAACGTTTTCGCTGAGATATTCGGCAGATATCAATCATCCGATTATCTTGGCGTATCGGAAGAATATAATCACAAAAAGAAAAGTCGCTCTACTCCACTACACCCTCTTCCGTTGGATACATGATTGCTTCTAAAGCTTACCAGGGGGTCAATTGATATAAATTCCGGTTGCACCGGAATTATTGTTGACTGTTGACTGTTGACTGTTAACTGTCAGTCAACAAACTGAATGATAGTTGAGTATTGACTGTTGGTTCGATTGTACAATTCCGATGCTAGCGGAGTTGATATGACGCGCTATTCTGCTGTCCATTTCGCACTTATTGGAAAGGATATCCAAGTTTGGGTAAATTTATTTGCTGACAATTCGGCATGATTGTTCGATCGCCAAAATCTAAGTTTTCTACCCAAAATTTGAGTAAATTCTGAGCATAATTCCTGATTGAAAAATGCTTCCCTAGCTGAAGTTATTACCTTACCAATGGGTACTGCCTGGGAATATAAATCTCTCGGCTATGCCTTCAATTCCAATCACCAATTCTAAATGCCAAATTACTTTGATTTTTTCTGACTATTCAAAGAATTAAGATGATTTTTCATCTCTTGTAAATATGCTTTTAAAACTGGATACTGCGAAGTTGTTAGCAGCGCATCTTTTTTCTGGGTGACAGTTGTTTCTAAGGGCAAAACGCGATAGTTCGTTTTATTGTTCTGAGTATAGCGCTGTACCCAAGTCGGAATGGTTTTGATGTTGGTAATTTCTGTAGTTTTTTGGGGAAACTTTTTGCGAATATCGATTTGCAAAATTACGCCTAAGTCTGTATAATTTTGAGTCTGACCGGAAATAAAATTTCCCATTGAATAAATTGCTACGGCTTTTCTTGTTTTCCCGTTTTTTCCGGGGAATTTAAAGATTTTGTAAGGCTGCACGACGTGGGGATGGCTGCCGAGAATGATGTCTGCACCGGCTTTTAAGAGGTTTTCAACTAATTGTTTTTGCTGCGGGTTTGGCTGTCGCTGATATTCGTCGCCAAAATGTAGGGAAATTGCAATTATATCTGCTCCTTTTTTTCTGGCTTTGGCGATGTCTTTGACTATCTGTTTTTCGTCAATTAGCGAAACCAGGTAATCTTTGCCTTTGGGTATCGGGATGCCGTTAGTGCCGTAGCTGTAGGCTAACATCGCAAGTGAAATCTTGTTTTTGGTGATGATTAAAGTCGTATCGCCCGCTGCTTTCGATTTGGCTGTCCCTGTGGACGCTATTTTGCGATCACCCAAATTCGCGATCGTCTTAATTACTCCTGTTTCTCCCCGATCCAAAGCATGATTGTTGGCAGTTGTCAAGATATTAAATCCAGCTTTTTTAGCCGCATCCAGTAATTGAGCCGGTGCGTTAAATAGCGGATATCCCGTATATCCGCCAGCATCTTCGCCCGCTAAAGGTGTTTCGAGATTTCCCGTTACCCAATCGCCTTTTGACAGGATACTTTTAACTGGTGCGAAGAAACTGTCAAAATTGTATGTTTGCTTTTTTGCGTCGTAGCCCGATCGCGTTTGCGTACTGTGCATCATGATATCGCCCACAGCAATCAGTTGTGCTTCTTTGATTTCAGACTTGGGTTTTGCGCGTATAGTGGCTGCAATGGGCGATGGCATCCCGCCCCGCAAGCTACGACTTTCGCGCTGTATATTGGGTTTTGGCGTTTGGATGTCGCAGCTTGCGATCGAAAGCACAGCAATTACCGAAAGCAACCGACGAAAATCCATAATTTTTAATAGTGATTTATCGGCATCTATGGTATCATAACTAAATTAGTTTTCGCGAAATAAATGACTAAAAAATATCTAATTATTGCCTTTTTTATTTTTATCTCAATTACCACTTTTAGTATTTTAACTTACGCTCAAAATTCTGGCGATAAACCTTTTGAATTTGCCTTAATTGGCGACTTGCCCTACAGTGCAGAACAAGAAGCAAAATTTCCGAATTTGATTGCAGAAATCAATCGATCGCCCGCAGCATTTGTCGTCCACGACGGCGATATCAAAAACGCTTCTAGTGTGTGCGATGATGCAACTTTTGTCAGTCGCCAGCAGTTATTTAACAAATTTGAAATGCCGTTTATTCTCGTCTATGGCGATAACGAATGGACTGACTGTCACCGTTCAAATAACAGCAGTTACAATAATCCCATAGAAAGACTCGCTAAACTGCGGGAAATCTTCAACAAAGGTACTCAAAGTTTGGGAAAGCGCACCTTGACTCTCACCCGTCAAAGCGAAAACCCACAGTTTGCTAAATACCGTGAAAATGTCCGCTGGACTTATAATGGGATGGTATTTTTTGCGATAAATATGCCGGGAAGTAACAACAATTTTGGTCGCACACCTGAACAAGATCAAGAATATGCCGATCGCAATTCAGCTAATTTAGCCTGGATCAAAGAATGTTTTACCTTAGCCAAACGCAGCAACAGCAAAGGAATTATGTTAGTTGCTCAGGCAAATCCGGGCTTTGAACTCGATCGAACCGACAAAAGAATAACTGGCTACAACGATTTTATCACAACTCTGGAAACAGAAACCCACAGTTTTCCGGGACAAGTCGTATTCGTGCACGGCGATACTCACTACTTCCGCATCGATAAACCTTTACCCCGTTTTACCGATGAAACTCAACTTCCGAGACTGAAAAACTTTACTAGAGTTGAAACTTTTGGTTCTCCCAACGTGCATTGGTTGCGCGCTACTTACGATCCTAAAAGTCCTAATTTATTTGAATTTAAACAGCAGATTGTTCTGCAAAATTAGGCGATTCAACAGCACTTTTATACAAGATAAATATTTTTTGTCTTACAATGAAGATCGGTAGCATTGAGGAATTTATTTATGACGATCGCAATTGAGCGCATTACCCTTGAAGAATTTTTGAAACTGCCAGAAACCAAACCAGCCAGCGAATACATTGAGGGCGAGATCGTCCAAAAACCTATGCCGAAAACAAAGCACAGCCTATTGCAATTAAGAAGCTGCAACGAAATTAATTGTGTGACTGAAACTCCCAAGATAGCTTATGCTTTTCCTGAGTTGCGGTGTACGTTTGGCGGGCGATCGATTGTTCCCGATGTTGCGGTACTATTGTGGGAACAGATTCAATTTGATGAGAACGGCGAACCGTTGGATGATGTGCTAATTGCACCCTATTGGGCGATCGAAATCCTGTCGCCACAACAAAGCTCAAATCGCGTAACTAAAAAAATTATTCACTGTCTGCAACATAATTGTCAGTTGGGATGGCTAGTCGATCCAGGCGATCGATCAATTTTAGTATTTTTACCCAATCAACAACCGCAATTCTGCGAAGGTAGCGATGTCGTTCCCGTGCCCGAAATGATTCCCCTAAAAATCACCGCCGAACAAGTGTTTAGCTGGCTGAGAATGCAAGCATAAACAGCAGGTTCTTAGTGAGGACTTGGCGTTGCTGATTGACGGTATGAATTAAGTTCTACCCAAAACCTCAACGACCCAAAAAGTCTATGTTTTACTCAATGGTAAAAAAAGTCAATTCATACTCAAGTTCAGCAACGCCAAATTTTCGTTCCTTATCTCTAATTTCCCAGCGGTGGAATCTTCGCCAAAACACCTTTTTTCAAAGCTTGAGGACGCTCAGACCAAGGCAACAAACCATCCGGCTTAGCATAATATTGACTCGCACATTCAAGCACCGCCTCGACGCTTTTCGGCTCATTTGCAGGCAAATCACCAAACAAATAAGTATACTTTCCAGCAGCAGCAAAAGATACTGCACAAGCATGACTGCAAGCACTCATGCACTCAACTTGTTGAATATCAAACTTATCAGACAACTCCCAATCTTTAGCGAGTTTCGATAAATCTTCCATGAATTGTTGGCCGCCACTTTTACCTTCGCGCTTGCCATCTTTCCAAACACTAGCGCAAGCAGTGCAAACTAAAAGACAGTGTTTTGTTCGTACAGCCGTGTTAGTTCCATTCATCATCCATACCTCGTAGATGCGTTTAAAAGTGAGTTAGATATCGGCGGGCATTCTGACTTGAGAAACCACAAGGATTTCATTACAGTTGCGGGACAGCGCCGGACTTGCACCGAACTTTCCCCGTTTCCTCTGGCGGCTGCTCCCCGCTAGAACCGATCGCGAATTCAAATCCTACCACACTTGCCGCCTTTTTCCAAAAAAGTTATCTTGGTAACAGCGCTTTTTAATATCTACCCACATAAACCCCGTTCGTAGTAAGGACTTTAGTCCTTCTTAAATAACGGCTGAAGGACTGAAGTCCGAACGATCAAACCTTATGAACACTTTTCCCGACTTTTCCACCCACGGCTATCAAATAACCCGCGAACTCGGATACAACAGTTTGGGCGGCCGCGTCACCTATCTCGCCACAAAAGTTAACACAAATAAGTCCGTTGTCATCAAGCAATTTCAATTCGCGCAATTAGGTGCTAGCTGGACAGAATACGATGCTTACGAACAAGAAATCAAAGTGCTCAAAAAGCTCTCACACCCTGGAATTCCCCGCTATCTCGATGCTTTCGGGACTGACAGCGGATTTTGTATGGTGCAGGAATACAAAAATGCCGAATGTGCGATCGCCCGGACTTTTTCGCCGCCGAATATTAAACAAATTGCGATCGCCACTTTAGAAATTCTAGCTTACCTGCAATCCCAAGCACCGTCTGTAATCCACCGCGACATCAAACCAGAGAACTTATTAATAGACGAAGACTTAAATGTTTACTTAGTAGACTTTGGTTTTGCCCGGTTAGGAGGCGGAGATATCGCCGCCAGCAGCGTTGTCAAAGGCACAATGGGATTCATGCCACCAGAGCAAATGTTTAACCGGAAATTAACAAAAGCATCCGATCTTTACGGCTTGGGGGCGACGCTGATTTGCTTGTTAACAGGTACAAAATCCGTGGATGTCGGCAACTTGATCGACGATAATTATAGCATTCATTTCCGGCATTTAGTACCGCCATTGCAGCAGGGTTGGATGAACTGGCTGGACAGGATGGTAGCACCGAGATTGCAAGACCGATATCAGTCGGCTGCGGATGCTTTAACTGCGCTACAATCTTTGGATGTCAGCAGCTTGCCGAAAGTGAGAATTGATCGCGACCGCATTCAATTCACCGCCAGAGAATATGGAGAAATCTTAACACAAACTATTGCAATTAGCAACCCAATTCCCGACACAATGCTTTGTGGCAGGTGGGAAGTCGCGCCACATCCGAACGATCCGCCCCACACGCCCTACGACCATTCTTGGATCTCCTTTGAACCGCAGGCATTTGAAAGCAATAATATCGAGTGCAAAATCGCAGTCGATACGAGCAAATTGCTGGCAAGTCAAATTTACAACCGCCAAATCATCTTGCGCGCAAATTCTGAACCCGGAACTCATACAATAGAATTGCAAGCTACAACGGCCCCGCTGCCCGTACCGCAGAAAACTACTTTTTTGTCGGTATTCAGGAGGCTGAGTTTTATATGCTATTTGATGTTAATAGTTATGATATTTTACAATTTGGATTCTTATTCTCCCTATGTGGAGGTTGACATCTTTTTGTATTCTGGGACTACTACTATCCTGCTTCCAGTCTTTTTCACGAGTGGCTTCTTGGGATTGTTAGTCGCCGAAATCGCCATTACAGCCAAAATTAAAAAATATGATTTTAATTGGTTTCTAGCTTTATGTGGAGGGTTAATAGGATTGATTTGTTCTGGTTTTATTAGCAGCATATTAACCCGTATTATTTTTGATATCGCGAAGGGTACGATCGATGATCAATTAATAAGTTTTGTGTATGCTGGGTCAGTGCTGGTTTCGATCTCAGTAACTTTACTTGGAGCCTTAATACTAGGAGGAAGGATTACAAATGTTACGATCAAAAATATTACGATAGTAGCAGTTATTGTGCTGCTTTTATCATTTTCATTCTATGCTTATAGAGTCGTACTGATTCTAGCGGTGGCATCCGGGATTTACGCGATAGCCTATTCGGAATTTAACAAGCGGATTAACGAGCAGATAGACAGAGAAATTATTGAAATAGATGCTACCAAAAGAGATTTTCTTACTGGCGGATTTTGGCTGAGTTTGTTAGTAGCATTTTTATTACTTGTTAGGTTAAAATATCAATTAGAATGGGTTGAACAAAAAGAAATATTAGTTGTAGGAGGAACGATAATTACATCTTTAGCCGCCACTGGACTTCCGTTAATTGACTCGCTCGTTTTTAAACCAAAAAGAATCCTTGCCAACTATCGCAAATCCCTACCAAATTTGATTAAACGGTAAAAACTTGTTCGCAGCAAGGACTTTCAACCTCAATGACTGAAGTGTTCACTACAAACCTTACCAAATATTAAGAGTCTGCATTCCGGCCTGTTGTTGGCGGATTGTTTCGAGAGTTCGCTTTAAATCCACTTTAAAAAACCTCGCTATTAACTATCACAACTATCAACTACTAACTATCAACTATCAACTATCAACTATTTACCTATGAACGCTTTTCCTGATTTTTCCAACTACGGCTATCAAATAACCCGCGAACTCGGACACAATCGCGCGGGCGGCAGAGTTACCTATCTCGCTACCGAAATTAATACCAAACGTTCTGTTGTTGTCAAACAATTTCAATTTGCCAAGACTGGTGCTAATTGGGCGGAATATCAAGCTTACGAACAAGAAATTGAGATTTTGCGATCGCTAGATAACCCCAACATTCCCCGCTATTTAGATTCCTTCCCAACTGCATCCGGTTTCTGCATGGTACAGGAATACAAAAAGGCTAATTCTCTCGCAGCTTCCCGCCAGCAAACTCCGCAAAAGACTAAGCAAATTGCTATTTCTGTGTTAGAAATACTCAAATACCTGCAAAACCGGGTGCCGCCAGTCATCCACCGAGATTTGAAGCCGGAAAATATCTTGGTGGACGATCGCCTAAATGTCAGCCTTGTCGATTTCGGATTTGCTAGAATCGGGGGGGGAGAAGTAGCCGCCAGCAGCGTTGTCAAAGGCACTTTGGGCTTTATGCCGCCCGAACAAATGTTCAACCGCCAGCTAACAGTCGCATCCGATTTATACAGTTTGGGCGCGACGCTAATTTGTTTATTAATCGGGATAAATTCTACCGAAATTGGCAGCTTGATGGATGAGACGGGGCGGATTAATTTTAAACATCGCTTACCGCAGCTAACTCCAGAATTCCTTGAGTGGCTGCAAAAAATGGTGGAACCGAATTTTAAACACCGCTATGCTTCCGCAAATGCAGCCCTCAATGCTTTGATTCCTCTAGAGGTGGTTCAGCAGCCTAAACAGTCAAAACTTGCACTGATATCAGTTGGATTATTAACAGCAATTGCTGCTATTTTTATTCCTTTGCTCTGGAAATTTCCCGAACCTCAAACAGCAGTCGATATCAAACCAGTAATCAACGCAGTAAAGTTAAATCCTCAGACTAAAGTGATGTTAACTGACGAACTAGAATCGACAAAAACTCGAGATTTTTGGTCTTTGAAGCAAAACAAAAAAGTCTATTTTGCTGTAAGTGCTGCTAACTTGCCAGAAGGAAAATATAGAAGTTATTGTAAGGTTGTCAACCCTCAAGGACTATTCGCAGCCCAGGGTCAATTTTATTTAAAAACGACGGGCGATCGATTAAATACTTGGTGCTGGTACAATTTTAAACAAGATGACAAACCTGGCAATTGGCAGTTTCAATTTTACTTAAACGGTCAAAAAGTGACGCAAAATAGTTTCAAGGTCTTACCTTAACGTTCGGGCTGGCAGTTAACTACTCCAAAACAGACGTTGTTCAGTGCTGGCAGTCAATTTCTTTGCCGTCAAAAGTTGGCGGACTCCAAGTTTCTGCATAACTTGCATTAACTCCATTGCTATAGCAGATAGCACTAATAGTTTTTATTAGATTGCTACCCTTTTCTTTGTAAGCAAATACTGCGCCCTTCTGGTAAGCAAATACTACGTCCTTCGTGTCGGATTTCCCGGGGTTGCTATCAGTAAATGTGGCGATCGCGATCGCGCTTTCAAATTGTGCTGGTTCGCGGCGATTGCGCCTAGTTTGAACCGGGCCCATTGATGAGACGATCGTGTAATTATTGTTCTTGGTCTGTTCTTTAATTCCAATACCCAATTTTGCAATGGAATCGCTAAATTGACCGTATTCTGCATAGTAAGCTTGCTGCCCTTTATTGATTTTTGCAATAAAGCCTCTGGCTTCCAAAGAGAATATATCAACCTTTGACGGGGAAGAGGGCGGGACGATCGTATTGAGTTGGAAATCGTAAAAAGACGCTATTATGCCAGCCATAACCCCGCTGTAAATTGCAATCCTCGGCAGAAAACTGGATACTGGCAATCTCGATTTTTTACTGGTTTTAGGTACATTGACTGACATTTTTTTAACTGTCATAAAGTACATCTGCTAAGTTTGCAGGGTGCGCGCCGCACACCCTACACTCTAAAAACTAAGCTGTTTCGTGCTGTTTGTGCCATGCGGGATGCCACAGCAATTCGGCAGTCGATCGCTTCTCGACCATTTCCTTGGTAATCGTACAGTCAGCAACATCCTTGCGGGAAGGCAACTCGTACATCACATCGAGCATTAACTCCTCCAAAATGCTGCGGAGAGCTCTCGCGCCGGTTTTGCGCCGATAGGCCTCCTGGGCGATCGCCCGTAGCGCATCCGGCTCAAATTCCAACTCCACACTATCCATCTTCAACAGCTTCTGATACTGCTTCACCAGCGCATTTCGGGGCTCAGTCAATATCTGCATCAAAGCTGCTTCATCCAGCGGCGAAATCACCGTCACCACCGGAATCCGCCCGACAAACTCAGGAATCAAACCAAACTTAACTAAATCATCCGGCTGTACCTGCTGCAAAATATCAGCAGCCCGCTTATCCTTCGCCGGCAGAGTCGAGTTACTTTCGGTTTCTGTTGGCTGAATAAAGCCCAAGGATTTTTTACCCAAACGCTGTTCAACTATTTTTTCCAAACCGACAAAAGCACCGCCACAAATAAATAGAATTTTGCTAGTGTCAACTTGAATAAAATCTTGGTAAGGATGTTTGCGGCCGCCTTGCGGGGGCACATTAACCACTGTTCCTTCCAACATTTTTAGCAGCGCTTGCTGCACTCCTTCTCCCGATACATCTCTGGTGATCGAAGTGTTTTCACTTTTGCGAGCAATCTTGTCAATTTCATCAATATAAATAATCCCGCGCTGTGCCGATTCGACATCAAAATCTGACATTTGCAACAGGCGCAGCAAGATATTTTCCACATCGTCGCCGACATATCCAGCTTCTGTCAGCGTCGTCGCATCGGCTACCGCAAACGGCACTTCCAGCATTTGCGCCAAACTCTGCGCTAACAAGGTTTTGCCGCAACCAGTCGGCCCGACTAGCATGATGTTGGATTTTTGCAGTTCGACATCGCTGTCGGGGGAAGATTTGCCGCTGTCTTTGGCTTGGTCTACGCTTAAGCGTTTGTAATGGTTGTAAACTGCTACAGAAAGGACTTTTTTGGCTGAGTTCTGGCCGATGACGTGGTTGTCTAAATGCTGTTTAATTTCTGTGGGTTTGGGGATTTTAGCTAAAACAATTTTCGATTTGCTCGATCGACTCTGGCGTCGTGTTCCTTGTCCCTGAGACTCTCGCACCTCTGATTGGGGAATCTGTTGACCAACTTGTGTTTTGCTGGAATCAAAGAACTCTTCTTCTAAAATTTCATTGCACAGTTCCACGCATTCATCGCAAATGTAGACGCCGGGCCCAGCTATTAACTTGCGGACGTACTCCTGGGACTTACCGCAAAAGGAGCATCTGAGATGGGAGTCATATTTTGACATATTTAGCCTCTTACTTTACGGTTACGGTTGCTTGTTTTGACTGGAGAAGTTGCGGCGCGATCGAATTCTTTGCCCTAGAAAGGTTTCCCGATCGGACACCCACGCCAGTCTGTCGATTTTAGATTGAAGAATTTTAGATTTTAGATTTACTCCACAAATAAATTTTGGAGGTTGAACCTTCGTCTAAAACTTGGGGATATACACAAATTAAGTCAGGGGCTTGTCTCAATTTTTTGCTTGGTCAAGCTTCGCGGTCTCTATTTCTAAGTTAACACTTTTGAGGCACGGTCATTAGTCGTCAGCCCTCCGACCCAATTTTTAATTTTTAATTTTCACTTTCGAGCAAAGCGGCACGGGCTTACCATTTTTTGTATTCCAAAAATTTTCCCGACATAATTATTTTCACTCGATCCCCTTTTGAGTCTGCTTCTTTCTCGACATCCAAAGTAAAGTCGATCGCGCTCATAATCCCGTCACCAAATTTTTCGTGGATTACTGCTTTGAGTGGCATTCCGTACACCTGCATGATTTCATAGAAGCGATAAATCAGCGGGTCAACCGGAACAGCAGCATCCAAAGAACCTTTTAACGGAGGTTCACAGAGAATCGCAGCCGTCTCGCCCGACAGTCCCAAAGCCGAGACAATTTTCTCGGCTTCATCGACCGATGCGGTAGCTTGACGGTAAATAACCGCAGCAATCCAAACTTCGTCGCGCCCCAAAACTTTTTCCAAATCTGCAAAACTAATTCCCTGAGCTTTTTTAGCCGCCAAAAGCTTTTCTGTAATTCCTGAAATTGCCATTAAATATTCTCCCTTCACTTCAGTCTCAGATGTGCAATATCTCTCACATTTTGGTGATTTTGTCAATACTAACTTGAGAAAAAAAATCGAATTGATAGCTCGGAACTTCAGCAAAAGCTGGTCTCGTCAACCCCACAACTCATACAATTTGAGATTTGAGATTTGAGATGTTAGATTGGCACTGACTGATGACTATCCGGGTTTGGAGCTAGTCAACAGTTGCATTCTTTTTTCCAACAGGTATCACAACTGGTAAATTTTAAAAGAACTCATAACTGCCTATGGCAATGGTACAGTTGGCAGTATATGTAATAAAAGTTACACACGCAAAGGCCTTCGGCATTCGGCAAACGGCTGAATTTTGATCGTGCTAGCCTGAAGCTCAATTCTCGCTCACGTAGCCAAAGCCCCTTTACCGGAAGAACGAGACGAAAGCCCCTAGCTTTAGATATGGGGATGAAGTCGGGCGCGGTTTCAACCGCCTTGAAATTAATTGCCCAATCTTCCTGATTGCTTATTGCTTAGTATACTATGGTATAGTAAATTAAGAACACAAAGGAGGGGAAATGAAAGGGCGGTATCAATACAGATTCTATCCGACAATTGAACAAAAAATTAGATTATCTAAATTGTTTGGCTGTGTGCGGGTAGTCTGGAATGATGCTCTAAGACTTTGCAAACAGTCAGACAGAAAACCTAGTTCTGCCGAATTGCAAAAATTAGTTTTAACTTTAGCTAAAAAGACACCAGAAAGAGAATGGTTGGGAGAAGTTTCAGCTATTCCTCTACAACAATCTGTCTCAGATTTAGAGACTGCGTTTAGCAATTTTTTCAAGTCCTGCACAGGAAAAAGAAAAGGAAAAAAAGTCGGCTATCCTAAGTTCAAGAAAAAGACAAACAGCCAATCGGCAAGGTTAACGCGCAACGGTTTTGTATTGAGAGGTAATGAGGTTTATCTGGCCAAAATAGGGGACGTATTTCCCGTTTGGTCTAGAAAATTACCATCCAATCCTAGCTCTGTTACGATAATCAAGGACTGTGCAAACCGATATTTGCTAAGCTTTGTTGTAGAAGTTTCCCCCATCCAGAGCGAGGCTAAAGACCAAAGCATCGGTGTAGACTTGGGCATTAAAACCTTCGCTGCAATGAGTGATGGTACAACCGCACAAAGTCCAAGCTACAAAGTGCTAGATCGTAAAATTCGCAGACTACAGCGCCAGCTATCCCGTCAAGTCCAGACCTCAAAACGTCGGGATAAAACTAGGCTTAAAATTGCCAAGCTACACAACCAGATTGCTGATACTCGAAAGGATTTTCTGCACAAACTATCTACTAAGTTGGTGAGTGAAAACCAAACCATTATCTTAGAAGATTTGAACGTAGCAGGTCTGGTTAAAAATCGGAGATTGTCAAGGGCAATAAGTCAGCAAGGATGGGGAGAATTTAGGACGCTTTGTGAGGGCAAGTCGGAGAAATACGGCAGAGAATTTAAGGTAATTTCTCGCTGGGAGCCGACCTCTCAAATTTGCTCAGAGTGCGGGTTTAGATGGGGAAAAATAGACCTCTGTGTGCGCCGGGTCCAGTGCTTAAACTGCGGAGCTAAACACGATCGAGATTTGAACGCCGCTAAAAATATAGAAAAAGTCGGGATGGGGCATCGCCACGACTCTAAACGAGCACAGAGTTTGAGTAAAACTACTTCGGTAGTATCGGACAATGAAGTGAAGCGCCTAAACTTCGGAGACTATTTATTTTAGTCCGGGTTTAGAATCCCCTCGCCTTTAGGCATGGGGAGTATGTCAACACTCAAAACCGGCAACTGACAAAAGTATGGAGATTCAGACCAAAGATTACAACATCCATTACGATCGCCCTACACAAACAGTCACCTGCTGCGGCTCGTTCCGGCTCAGCCAGGCGGAAGAATACGCACCGATCGTCGATCTGCTCAACGAAGTGGCTGACTCCTGCCCAAACACCGTTACTCTAGACTTGCGAAAGCTAGAATTTTTAAATAGTTCTGGAATTAATATTTTCTCAAAATTTGTGATCAAAGTGCGCCAGCAAAAAAATATTCAAATCGCCATCAAAGGTTCTAAACAGATCCCCTGGCAGATAAAATCCCTGAAGAACTTGCAGCGGCTGATGCCTTCCTTGCACTTAGAATTGGAAGAGTAGCGAAAAAGGTAAAGATGAATCCCAGGCTAAGTCCGGGAACCAGGATGAGGGTGGCTGAAGTTAATCGGAATAAGTCATAGTTAAACTAGCACAAAACCGTAAAAAACTTCAGCACAGACTAAAAATTACCAATTTTCAATTGCTATGCAGGAAGAACCATCGAGAGAACAGCTACTTTTGGACGTTCAGCGGCTGAGTGCGGAACTTGAAAACTTGAAGCGCGAAAAGGTTGACCTAGAAATTTTGCTGGAGACTACCACCGAACATTCAGATACGATGGAAGCTCACTTGCTGAGCAAAGCTCAGTTGGCGCTGCGTTCAAGCGAAGAGCAGTTTCGGGCGATCGCCTCGGCAACTCCCGTGCCCGTATTAGTTTCTCGCCTCTGTGACGGCTTAATTCTGTATGCGAACGCTCAATTGGCTTCTCTCCTGAACATACCCCTAGAAAAATTGATCGGCTGCACCACTCCAGACTTTTACTTGAACCCCGCCGATCGCCCAAAGGTACTTGAGGCACTTGCTAAAGAAGGACACCTGCAAAACTACGAACTCCACTGCAAAAAATCAGACGGCACCGTTTTCTGGGCGATGATCTCGGTTCAGTCGCTGGTGTTTAACGGGCAGCAGACGGCATTGTGCGCCTTGTACGACCTCACCCAACGCAAGGAAGCAGAACAAACTCTCCAAGAGAGCGAAAAGCGTCTCCGCCGCCAGAGTTTGGCTTTGTTGCAGCTAGGTAGGCAGAGGACTCTCAACAACGGCGCGCTGAATGTGGGAATTCGCGAAATTACCGAGGCTGCTTCCCGCACTTTGGAAGTGGAAAAAGTCAGCGTCTGGCTTTACAACCACTTGAGATTTGGAACTCGTTACCCCAATCCGTCTCAGCTAAATTTTACCGAGAGAGTGCTCGCCCAGAACCAAACAGAGGCACTCGATACAGAGGCCACTGCCCCAGAGCAACACGAGGGGGTGAATCATTCTAAGTTTAAAATCCCCAACCTCAAATTAGTTTGTCTCGACTTGTACGATCGCACCCAGGAGAATCATTTGAGCCGGGAGTCCACATCGGCAAGCGATTTAAATTTATCAATTTTAGAGGTTGAAGGCGACACACCGGGTGAAAATTTGCGATCGGACAATGCTTTAGAACCTACGACAAAAACTCAAAAATCTCTACAAACAAATTTTTCCCACTCATCTTCGCTAGCCGAACATTCCACTGTGCGGCCAAATGCCAGCAAGCCCAATTCATCCATATTAAATGTAGCAATTAGGCTCGGCGGCCAGATCGTGGGCATCCTCTCTCTCGAACATATCGGCGCGCCCCGCCAGTGGGCTTTGGAGGAGCGCACCTTCGCTGATTCTTTGGCAAATTTGGTAGCGTTGGCGATCGAAGGATTTGAGCGCCAGCGGGCTCAGGAAGCACTCTCCAAAGCCAAAGCGCAGCTAGAAATGACCGTCGATCAGCGCACCGCTCAACTCACCGCCGCCAATAAACTGCTCCGCATCGAAATTGCCGAGCGCAAAAGAGCCGAAATAGCCTTGCAAGAAGCCTTACACAAAGCTGAAGCAGCTTCGAGAGCTAAAAGCACTTTTTTAGCCAATATGAGCCACGAGCTGCGGACACCGCTCAACGCGATTATCGGTTACAGCGAAATGCTACAAGAAGAAGCACGCGAATCGGGACTCGAAGACATCATTCCCGATACCCAAAAAATTTATAACGCCGGCAAACACTTGCTGACTTTAATTAACGATATTCTAGACCTTTCTAAGATAGAAGCTGGTCGGATGGAGCTTTATTTAGAAAAATTTGACCTCAGTAATTTAATAGAAGAAGTCGTTGCAACTTTGCACCCTTTGGTCGAAAAAAATCAAAATCAATTGCAAGTTTCTTGCTCTGAAAATTTGGGAGTGATGTATGCAGATTTGACTAAAGTCCGGCAAATTCTGTTCAATTTGCTCTCGAATGCCCTGAAGTTTACCGAAGGTGGAACGGTGCTGTTGAGCGCGACTCGCGAACCAGCAGGCGACAGCGATTGGGTTTATTTGCAGGTATCTGATACGGGGATTGGAATGTCGCCAGAACAGCAGCATGGTTTGTTTCAACCTTTTATGCAAGGAGATGCTTCGACTACTCGCAAGTACGGTGGCACCGGTTTAGGATTGGCGATTAGCCGCTTGTTTTGTCAGATGATGGGCGGCGATATTACTCTTGAGAGTCAATTAGATATTGGCTCTACTTTTACAGTTCAATTAAAAGCAAAAGTTGATATTAGTCAGTAGTCAGTAGTCAGTAGTCAGTAGTCAGTAGTCAGTAGTCAGTAGTCATTGGTCATTAGGAAGAAGGCAAGGAGTACGCGATGGATTTAACAGATTTAACGGATGGGTGAAAGATGCAATAATTCGCCATGACCAATGACCAATCACCAATGACCAATGACCAATGACCTATTCCTGTTTTAATTGTGACACCGATCGCGATCGACCTCTGTTGCCGATCACACAGTAGCATTTTTTCCCAGCCTAGAATACCTGTATTATCCCAAAATTGTGTCGCAGGCGGGATCAGGCGCCTCGCTGCATTCACAAGTCGCACCTCAACCTGATTAAGGGGGTGGGGGGTTACTTGCAGAAAGGCAATTGGGTAAAAGTAATGCTATGGTCGGGAACCAGTAGAAGGCAAAAGTTAACAGGAAATCAGGAATTATCAAAGGTCTCTGGACGCAGAAACACAATTCTGCTTTTTACCTTCAAACTGCTGCCTCTACTGGCGAGATAGCAATGCCGCCTTCATCAGCGCGCAAGTTCTCAGAATCAAAGGAGTGCATCTACATGATTAAACCTTGCAGTCAACCGCTAAAAATAAATCCTTTCACTTGTCATCGCGATCCCGCTACAGGCAGGTGGATTGTAGTTCCAACAGTTCAGAATGCTTGCGAAACAGACTCTACTTTTAAAGCAAAAGCCGAAGGCGAAAACGAGGGTAAAGTAGAAACGATTCTTTCTGCTTCGCCTACGATTTCGCTGCCGAAAAAAACCCTTTCCTTCTCCTTACTTCCGTTTAAAAAGCTTGGTAAAAAATCTGTTGTAACTTTCAGCAGGTAGCTATTGCAGGGGTCTAATCTAGTTTCCACGGTTAGTCCCCAGTTATTGCCAAACAAAAAAATGAACTTATCCCTAGCCTAAATTGCCAAAAAGCGATATACTGCCAACAAACTTTATCCTTCAATATCCGTGAAGTATTTGCTCGATCGCTTCATCGAACTTACATGGACAGACCGACCGATTCGCCAGCGGGGAACAGTCATCGTTGCTATCCCCGTGATTTGTCTGTTTGCTTCACTTATAGCAATTGTAGGTATCCGCGATATTACCCTAAAAATCAGACAGCGAGCAGATACTAATAGGGAAATACTTCAGGAAACTAACCGCTCGTTAACACTGGCGGTGGATGCGGAAACGGGCATTCGAGGTTACGGGTTGACGAATCGCCGCGATTTTCTAGAACCCTACTTAAAAGCAAAGAAAAGTTTGCCTCCGCTGCTGGCTAAAATCAAAGTTATGGTTCGAGAAAATAAACTGCAAGCTCAGCCATTTGAAGAAATCAAAAAAAGTAGCGAACAGCAAATAACTTTCTTGCAAAATACTTTGAATAAGCTCGACAGTTCTGCCATAAAAGTACAGTCACCGGAAATAATTCAGGTGTTTGCTCAAGGCAAATTGAAGATGGATAAGCTGCGCGCACAAATTAATGCGTTTCTTGATGTCGGCGAAGCCCAGCAGAAAGCTTTAGATCGGCAAAGACGAGAGTTGATAGATTTAACTAATTTCGTACAAGTTGCTGGTTTGGTTTTCGGCTGTTTAGGTGCAGGGGCTTCCTGGTATTTATTTGATAGTTTAGAGCAGGAATTGAGGAAGCGGCAAGCAGGCTTGGAGGAAAGTAAAACTCGGATTCAAGCTGTGGTAGATAATGCGGCTGACGGGATTATTACTTTGGACGAAGGGGGAAATATTGAGTCTTTTAATGCGGCCGCAGAACGGATTTTTGGCGCTCAAGCCGATCGCACAATTGGCTCGAACCTACGCAGGCTGATAGCTAAACCACAGCCGTACAACACCGCGGGGGATTACTCGATCGAATATTTTATGTTAAATCCCGATGCTAAGCTGAAGACTTACCAGCAAGAAACAGTTGGACTTCACAGGGACGGAACCAAGTTTCCGATGGAGTTGGCCATCAGCGAGATGCGTCTGGCAAATCAACACTTGTTTATTGCGATTTGCCGCGATGCTAGAGGACGAAAACAAGCTGAGGAAACTCTGCGCAAGCAAGCGCAAATGCTGGATTTGGCGAACGATACGATCGCGGTACTCGACTTGAACGGGACGATTTCTTATTGGAATTTGGGCGCGAAGTGGCTCTACGGATGGCGGAAGTCGCAAGCAATCGGAAAAAATATTCACGAGCTTTTGCAAACAGAATGGAAGCAGCCTTTGGAGGAAATTCAAAAAGTATTTTTCGAGCGGGGTTCTTGGCAAGGGGAACTGGTGCGTACCAAGAAAGACGGCACAAAAATAATGGTGGCAAGCCGGTGGACTTTGCAGTACGACGATCAAGATCAACCCGTGGCTATTTTGGAAATTAGCAACGATATTAGCGATCGCAAACGCTCAGAAATTGCTTTAGCCGAAAGCGCACAGCGGTTTCGAGATACCTTTGAACAAGCCGCAGTCGGCATGGCTCAAGCGAGTGTGGATGGCAAGTTGCTGTTAGTCAATCAAAAACTTTGCGAAATTTTGGGCTACAGTCGCCCAGAATTGGTTGAGAAAAGATTTCAGCAGATTACTTGGCCCGGAGATTTAGCAAGCGAACAGGAACTTTTGCGCCAATTGTTAGCAGGAGAAATTGAAAATTTCTCTCTGGAAAAGCGCTACATCCGCAACGACGGAGAGTTGCTTTGGGCAAACTTGACGGTTTCGCTGCTGCGAGAACAAAATGGCAGTCAATTTCTGATGAGTGTGGTAGAAGATATTAGGGAACGCAAACAAGCTGAAGAAGCGCTCAAGTTGCGCGCTGAAGAATTGAATTGGATGGCGCAGTCGCTGGCTAAGACGACGAGTGTTTTGAGAAAGCGGAATCAAGAATTAGACCAGTTTGCTTATGTAGTTTCTCACGATTTGAAAGCGCCACTCAGGGCGATCGCAAATCTCAGCAGTTGGATAGAAGAAGACCTCAGCGAGTCGATGACAGAGGATACTCTGCACCAAATGAACCTGCTGCGCGGCAGAGTTCACAGGATGGAAGCTTTGATTGAGGGACTGCTGCAATATTCCCGCGTCGGACGCATTCAAGTGCCTTCAGAAATGGTAAAAGTTGAGAAGTTATTAGCAGAAGTTATTGATTCGTTGGCGCCGCCGTCGGGATTTGAGGTAAAAATTGAACCGGGAATGCCAACTTTTGTGACTGAAAGATTGCCGTTGCAGCAGGTTTTTGCTAATTTAATTAGCAACGCTATCAAGCACAATAGAAGTGAATCCGGTTACGTAAACATATCGGTTAAAGACTTTGACGATTTTTACGAGTTTGCTGTGGCGGATGACGGGCAGGGGATTGCTGCTCAATATCATGATAAAGTTTTTGTGATTTTTCAGACTTTGGAAGCTCGTGATAAAGTTGAAAATACTGGCATTGGTTTGTCGCTGGTGAAGAAGATTGTTGAAGGTCAAGGGGGCAGTATTTCCATAGAATCAGCCGAAGGTGAGGGAGCAACTTTTCGGTTTACTTGGCCAAAGCAATCTGTTAGCAAATAAGATATAGCCTTTCTCAGAAAGATCAGGTACGCTTCCAACATAGGGCATAGCGCACCGCGAAGCCGATCGTAAATGTGTGGTGATCCGTGCGCACCGAAAGTCCGATAGCGCCTGTTTAAACTGCATCGCAGCGGATTTCGATGATAAATCCATCAGGATCGTAAAAGTAAATGCCGCGTCCTGTAGCGCGCGTGACGGGGCCACTGTCGATCGCAATTTGATTAGACTTTAGCACTTCCAGAGCGCGATCGAACAAATCGCGATCGATATCAAAAGCCAAGTGGTTAGCGCGAGTAAAAGCCTTCTGGGGATCTGGGTTTGGCGGTTCCAAATCTGGCTGCCAAAATAGGTCAATCACAGTCCCGTCTGGAGTGATGAAATTAGCGACTTTACCAGCGGCGACCATTTCTGTTAAACTTGCGGGAATTTCCGCACCTGTGAGTTCCTGCAAGCCGAGAATTGTACCGTAGAAGTGGCGGGAAGCATTCATATCGCGCACGTTTAAAGCGATATGGTGAACCCGGCGCAAGTTCCCCGGCGCGAGGACAATTTTGACGGTGCTTTCGGTAGTTTGCATGATTGTCAATTGCGAGTGTTAAAATTGAATGCTGTTAAGCTATTCTGCATTTAAATTATATGTCAAAAAACAATCAAACTCTTGTGGTACGTTGCTCTGAGCATCGCCCCGAATATATAATTTAAATGTGCAACAGCTTAGTGAGGACATTAGCTAAATTATGATTATTTGTCATTAGGGAACGATGCCATACCTACAAATAGCATTGCTAGCCCGCCTCCCAGAATCGCGAACGCCAATAAACCCACAGCTAAATCTAATCCCGATGTATTTTCCATTAAATTAAACCATTCTCCAATTAAATCTAATCATCGGTATTTGTTAATTGCTGATTGCTTGTCAACAATGGTGAACAGAAGTAGGTGCGATCTTATAGCATCGGCTAATCTTGTAGAGTGCGAATTTCGCACCGAAAAAGTCAACCGATGCCGAAGCGATGGGGGGTAAAAGTCAATCGGTGCGTAGTGTACACCCTTCTTCCTTCTTCCTTCTTCCTTCTTTCTTCCTTCTTATTTCTTATTTTGCCAATTCTTTGTCAATCGCAGCGATCAATTCTGGCGAATCTGGGCCCACGTTGCTGCCGAATCTGGCAACTACTTCACCCTGTTTGCTAACTAAGAATTTTTCAAAATTCCAGGAAACCTCACCCTTGGGATCGACTGCACTCGTCAGCTTAGCGTACAGCGGGTGCTGCTGACTGCCTTTAGCGCTTACTTTGTCAAATAATTCAAAGCTGACACCGTATTTTGTAGTACAGAAATTGACGATTTCTGCGTTACTTCCTGGTTCTTGACCTCCGAAGTCGTTGCAGGGAAATCCTAAAACGCTGAGTCCCGCAGCGCTGTACTTCTGGCTCAATTCTTCGAGTCCTTTGTATTGAGGTGTATAGCCGCATTTGGAAGCTACGTTAACTATCAAGAGTACCTTGCCAGCGTACTCTCCTAGCTGCTTGTCTGCGCCTGCGATCGTTTTTACTTTAATGTCGGAGATGGTGCTGGGCATTTTCAAATACTTCTAAATTTGACCACCACAATTTTACTGCAATTTGGTACATATTTGTCGATGTGTCGATCGCTCAAAATTTCAAGATGTTTATAGTGAGGACTAAACTCCTCATAAATATCTCAGGACTTTAGTCCTCACTACAAACTAATGTGATTGTTAATTTTGGTCATCTGAGTGGCTTTCCGTCATCCATTTTTGGTAAGTTTCTTCCAGTTGCTTGTTCTCTAGAACGAGTTCTATGCGGACTTTGACGCAACCGTGGCGGGGTTGAGAGGCGATCGCATTTAAGATTTTGCTAGCTTTCTGCACAGAGGTATATTCAGCCTTAACTGTCGGTTCCTGGCGATCGCTCTTAGTCTCCGTCAAGTCTATACCGGTAATGTGTCCCTCGCCCAAATCTATTTCTGCCAACACCTTCGGATCATCGCCCACTTGTTCGACAATCAGCTTTTCCCACTGGATAGGCACTTGTACCATCCGAGTTTCAATTTCTTTGCGGACAATGACTTCGCCGACTTTACGCTTGCTGCGATTGATCACCAATCGTTCTTCTAGCAAGCGAATTACATCTTGATCGACAATATCAAAGTCTTCCTCGCGCTCATCTGTCTCTAAATGTTCATTTGGGCGATCGGTATCTGTGAGATTTGACATAACTGTTGAGGGATTAGTTGACTCGCTGTTGCTGACTTCACCAAGCTGTTCTGAGGGATTTTCCCAAGACTGAGGCTCGGCATTTGCCGAAATCACCGGCAGCCGATCGACTTGCTCCGAATTAATAATTAAAAACAGCGCTTTTTGGTGATAATCAACTTTTTTTAGCAGCTTAATACTTACTAAAAAAATCTTATAATTTTCGCTACCTAGCCCTGATACCACAAAATTTAGCTGACCGCTAGCATCAAAATAGACATCTTTTATTTTGCCTACCAAGTGACCTTGGCTGTCTTTGACTGTAAAACTTTTTAGCTTAGTTCTGACTTTTTCCGGCACTCGGTTGAGATGGGTAATTGATTTTGCCATTGCTATTTTTTCGGCTGATGCTTGACCGTTCATTTTTTAAACTTTCCTGCTAATGGATTTTTATTATGAATTGGTAATGGCGAATTGGTAAAGGCGGGGAAAGTGCATAAAATTTGCCAAAACCCGACAATTTTCGTACTCCACCCGCCGTTATATAGGAATACGATTCAGTTAAGAAAGATGCCCCCTAGCCCCCCTAAAAAAGGGGGGGACAAGAATCTGATCAAAGTCCCCCGACTATCCGGGGGATTTAGGGGTATCTCCGGGAAATAAACACTGTTAACCCAAGCGTATTGCGTTATCTAGGAATTGCGCGATCGCACAACTCAAACCTCTGCGGTGACAGAATTGTGTGATGAATGCGCAATTCCTATTCAAGACTTGCTGCGGTTGGTTTAGATAGTTTTATTATCTACAACCGGAGTGCCATCGGTGTTAATGTCTAATTCTTCACGGCGCAAGGTTTCTTCGCCCTCAACCGTGCTGCGGACAACTTCTTTTCTGATGTTGACTTCTTCGCGCACGAAGGCTTCTTTGTGAATGTCGGCCGTTTCTTCGTAGACTTCCATGCGTGCAACTTCCCCTGATTGGAAATCAGCTTCACCGACTGAAACTACTCGACCCGCTTCTACGGGCGTTACTCGCTCGATTACGACTCGTTCTTTTTCAATGGGTACTGAAGCTCGTGCTGTTTCTGTTTCCACGCGCTTACCAACTGCTACGGAGCCGGTTTTGGCGCGGTTTTTGTTGGCAATCAAGCGTTCTTCATAAAGCTTGAAATTTTGGTGGTTCTGTTCGTTGGTTTCGTAGAGGGGGCGATCGATATCGTAGCTGTAGCTGCTGCGATCGTAGCTAGCAGGAGCTGCTGTGATTGCTGCTGATGTGCCTTGATTGCGGTAAACGCTTCTTACTTCTTCTTCGCGATCGTAATCTACGGGTTCTAATTCATTGTAAGCCGGCAATAGTTCTGCTTGCTCTTTGCTGCGAAGGCCTGTGGCGTGGACGCGATTGGCTGCGTAGTCGAAGCGGGCCGAGCCGATCGGCAGCAACACTTTTTTACCAAAAATCCAAATACCGGTATCAACTACCAGATAGCGGAAACGACCCGTTTCATCAACCAAAGCGTCATAAACAGTACCTACTTTTTCGTCAGATTCGCCGGCATAAACATCAAATCCCTTGATGTCGTCTCCAGCAAAAATTTCATCCTTATAATTGGGTTCAAAATCTGCAATTCTTTGAAGTGCCATGTTTTTATCCTCGTTGCTCTACTTAAATTAATAGTAGAAATTAATGGCTTAACTTCCCTCTCCCTAAAGTCTGAAGTGTTTAATTTAGGGTGTTTAATACTATAGGAATACAGCGCGGTGTCGGTGTTGACGCACTCAGCAATTCAGAACCCGATCGAGAAGACCGGGCGGTTGAAACCGCTTCTGGACAAACAAAACCCACTCCAAGCGGGTTAAAGACTGGGCGGTTTAAATTACGTTATTTTCTTTAGTCCACGGAGGTGGACTACCGTTCAAGAAGGCTAACACGTTTGTTTAGAGGCGGTTTCAACCGTACCTCCTATCTTAAAGTTGAGTTCTGAGAGTCTCTATCCTTTTGCGGTTGACTCCTAAATCTGACTCTCCCAGACGCGAAGCCGATCGCACATGAATCACCTTTGCCCCATCATCTACCAAAAATTCTACGTCATCAACAAACCCCATCAAACCACTCGTGAACTCCGCATAGAGGTAATTATCAGTTGCGGTGATAATCTTAGTTTTTGCAGAGGACTCGATCACCCCTTTGAGCTTAGCCATTGCCTCAGCAGGCGACGAAGTGTATGCCAAAGGCTCGATTTGGTGTTCGGCATCTTGACTGAAGCTGCTGACGCAGTTGGGGGAAGCAGGGCACGCGGCGAGTTTTCCTGACACAATGCCGATATTGGCAGGTCTTTTTCCAGCAAACATGGTTTTTTCTCCGGGAAGTGCGATAAAAATAGCGATCGACAGTACCGCTACCGCTACCAGTGATATTAAAACAACTAGGACTCTTTTCAATGCTGTAGGCGATTTTGTTTCAACTGTCTGCAAAGGATTATCCCTCCTAAAAGTGCAAGTTCGATCTAATATTCATATATTAATTGAAATTGAAATTGAAATCAAAAAATAAAAAACATTTATCATAAAGAATTGGTTTAAAGCCGAAACCCTGATCGGGATCAATTAAAATCAGACTATTCATCACTCCAATCCTCGAACTTCCAGGTCAACTGTCAACTGTCAACTTTCAACTTTCAACTTTCAACTTTCAACTTTCAACTTTCAACTGAATGAATTTGTTCTTCAATCAACCAGTAAGTCAGCATTGTTCCTTTACCTTTAACCGCAATTTGACCACGATCTTCAAAAACAAACTGCTCTTTCAAACGCTCGTAAGTCTGTGCAGTCACTTGAATTTTACCCGGCAATCCGTTCGACTCCATCCGCGAAGCAACATTCACAGTATCCCCCCACAAATCATAACTAAATTTGCTAATCCCAATAATTCCCGCCACCACCGAACCGCTGTGAATTCCGATCCGCAATTGAAAACTTTCTCCAATTTTGAGATTAAACTTTCTCAAAGCTACCTGCATCTCCAAAGCCAAAAGTGCGATCGCCTCAGAGTGATCCTCCCGCGCCGTCGGCAAACCCCCAACCACCATATAAGCATCCCCAATCGTCTTAATTTTTTCCAACCCGTGCAACTCAGACAACCTATCGAACTCCGAAAAAATTCCATTCAAAATTTCTACCAACTGCGTCGGACTTTTGTGAGCAGAAAACTCTGTAAAACCCACCAAATCAGCAAACAATACCGTCACCTCATCAAAATGATCCGCGATCAACTTTTGCTCTTTTTGCAAGCGCTCAGCAATAGGTTTCGGTAAAATATTCAGCAGCAATTTCTCTGTTTGCTCTTGCTGCAACTTCAGCGCAGCCTCAGCTTGTTTCCGCTGAATCATCGAACCGAGCTGCGTAGCAACCGCACTCACCAATTCCAACAAGCGCGGCTGACATTCCAGAACTTTCTCGCGATAAAAAATCAAAATAGCTAACACTTGGTTGTCCGCCAAAATTGGCAAACCAAAAGCTGCTTTCAATCCCACATTCACCGCAATTTCCGATCGCAAAAAAACCTGATATGGTGCAATAGAAATATCCTCAATCCATTCAGACTGATGCGACTGCCAAATCCTCCCCGGAAGTCCCACACCAGCAGGAAAAGTTAACTGCCAACTTGTCTCTCGGAATTGGGCAAAACTCGAGTCGCTGACATACCTGCCTCTAGCGCATCTTAAAACGCCGTCACTGCAAGGAATCCAAGCTTCGCCCAGATTCCATTCAATAGTTTGGCAAATTAAACCTAAAATCACATCTATAGCCGACTCAAAATCCTCAGATTTGCTAATAGCTTGAGTTGCCTGTAGCAGCAATCTTGTTTCCATTTCAACCTGACGGCGTTCGGCAATTTCCTGGTGCAACTGAACATTTTGAGCTGTCAACTTTTGATTTTTTTCTTGCAATTGCATTTGCAAGGAACGCACAGTAAGTTGATTGCTCACTCGCGCCAATACTTCTTTCACCTGAAAAGGTTTTGTGATATAATCTGCTCCGCCCACTTCAAAAGCTTGTGCCTTATTTATTCCTTCTTCTAGCGCGCTCAGAAAAATGATGGGAATTTCCCTAAATTGCGGTTGTGATTTCAATTGTTTACAGAGTTCGTAACCGTTAAAATCCGGCATCATAATGTCGAGCAAAATCAAATCTGGCGCGCTCGATTGAATCGCATCTAGGGCAGAAAAACCATTAGTAACAGGTCGAACTTTATAGCCATTGTTCTGCAATATTTTAATCAACAAACGCAGATTATCTGGCGTGTCGTCAACTACTAAAATATCTGCTTGATAGTTTTCAGTTTGTTCCGCCTTCATCTCCACGATCTGATTCCTCCGCCTCGGCAATTAAATTGAGAATTTTCTGGTAATCAAAATTATCGAGATGACCCTGGAGGATTTCGACAAATTCAGGATGAGCATCCCTTAATTCCTCGATTGTCCTGGCAATTAAGTCAAAATCAGCACTGCGGATTACCTGCCTAATATTATCTATCCATTCTGCGGGCAGTGTGGGTAAATAAGCAAGCGCAGCATTAGATATGGAATCAGATAGATGATACCGATCGCCCGTTGGGATAAAATCAGTTGAGTCAGAGTAGAGATACTTCACCCCCAAATGTTTGTTAAGGGTATCAAATATATCATTTTTGCGGAAAGGTTTGCTAATAAAATCGTCGCAGCCGACCAATAAAGCAAACGATCGCCTGCCTTCAATTGTACTAGCTGTCAAAGCAACAATCTTCGGAATCGGGGATTCTTGATGGGAAATACTCATTTCCCAGTTTCCTTGCTGCTCTTGCTCTCTCTGCTGTATTCTGGCCTTAATTTCTTTAGTAGCTTCGTAGCCGTCCATCACTGGCATTCGCACATCCATCAAAATTAAGTGCGGGTGCCAATTTTCCCACATTTCTACTGCTTCGCGGCCGTTGGCAGCTTGTTGCAGCTTAAAACCCAAAGGAGAAAGCATTTTGACTAAAAGTTCGCGGTTGTCTTCGCGATCGTCCACAATTAAAATCCGGTAGCACGGTTGATTTGGTTCCAACCCAGCAACTTCGCGGTTAATTTCCGGGGCTGGAATATCAGCAGTACCAACCGCACAGACTGGGATTTCAATTTTAAAAGTAGTGCCTAGTTCCAGTTGACTTTCTACCACAATTTCTCCTCCCATCAGGCGGACAAATTGACGGCTGATCGTCAATCCTAAACCCGTGCCTTTCTGAGTTTTTTGACCAGAAGCTGTTTGCACAAATGCCTGAAAAACATTGCCCAATTCTTCAGGAGCAATGCCAACTCCTGTATCTTCTATTTCAATCCGAAGGAAAACAATCAGATCCCGATCAGAATTATCAACATCTTCTCTCAATTCAATAGTTGCAGAATCACCTCTATCGATCGCAAAGTCCCTAATACTTTTTGTGGTATCAAAACACACTGTTGGATTCGCCAGTAAATCAACAATTTCCGAACTCTTTAATTTTACAACTCTTAATATAATCGTGCCTGTCTGCGTAAATTTAATCGCATTACTGAGGAGATTGATCAGCACTTGCCGCAGTTTAACATCATCGGTTCGCACGTACTGGGGAACGTCATCCTCACGCTGGAAAAGCAACTGCAATTCTTGATTTTTTGCCCGCAATAAAAACATATCTTGCAAGTCGTCCAGCAAATGGTAGAGATCGAAGTTTTTCGGATCGACAATCATCCGCCCAGCTTCGATTTTTGACAAGTCTAAGACTTCATTGATCAGGGTGAGCAAGTGTTCGCCACTGCGGCGAATTATTCTCAGATTTTCTCTATTTTCGACAGTAAGATTGGGGCTGCCTTCCATGATTTGTGCAAACCCCAGTATGGAATTGAGAGGAGTCCGCAACTCGTGGCTCATATTTGCCAGAAACGTGCTTTTAGCTTTGTTTGCAGATTCAGCAGCTAAGGCGGATTGTTGCAGTTGTTCTGTACGTTCGTCAATTTGGGTTTCTAAGGTGTGCTGGTAATCTGCTAGTATTTTTTCGGCTTGTTTGCGATCGCTAATATCTTGAAAAGCTGCGATCGCATAAACAATATTTCCGCTCTCGTCAAAAATCGGCGTAGTATTGATCTCGATCGCAATTATTTTGTCATCTTGACGGATTTCTACATCGTCAACCTTGACAAAATCTCCTTTGAGTGCGCGCAAAATTGGCAGATTATCCGGCGGGTAAAGCTGATCAGTATTGGCAACATACAGTTGATAAGTTGCAGCTAATTGTTCCGCTGTGCTTTCCGGGATCGTGTCTGCACCCAGCAAATCGCGCGCTGTCTGGTTGAAATAGGCGATCGAGCCGTCGGGATTGTAAACAGATACCCCCACTGGCAAAGCTGCTAAAAATTGCTTCAGGCGGCTTTCACTCGCCGACAGAGCCACATTTGCTAGCTTCAACTCCTCGTTTACCTCTTGCCTCTTCAGGATTTCATCTGTTAACTTTTGGTCTTGCAAGTAACTGTGAATTGCTTCTACCACCGTTAATTTTAAGTCTTCATTTTGCCAAGGTTTAGGGATATAACGGTACAATTTAGCATACTTGATAGCATTGCTCAGAGCTTCCAAATCTGCTTGCCCCGTCAGCATAATCGTCAGCGTATCCGGCGAGCTTTCGTGAATTCTTCTGAGCAGTTCATCCCCTTTAATATCCGGCATGATATAATCGGAAAGCACCAAAGCAATCTCGTATTCATCTGCCTGCAAATCTGCCAGCAACTCTAAAGCATCTTCCCCTCCTTCAGCCGTTTCAATAATACACTGATCGCCGATCGCCTTTTTCAGTTCAATCTTTAAACTGTTCAAAACATCAGGTTCGTCATCAATACACACAATCACAGGTTTTTTCATAATAACTTTGCCAGCCCAGATTTGATCGTCTCTATTAACTGTTTGCTATTCCACGGTTTGTACAAACAGCAATATAAATCAGCTTCTTGTACTGCCCGCTCGACTGCCGCTGCATCCGCTTGTCCGGTCAACATCACCTTAATAATTTTAGGATATTTTTGGTGAACTCTAATTAAAAGTTCATCACCTTTAATTCCCGGCATCAGCCAATCAGAAACAATCACAATCACCTCAGCTTCTTCTTCAAAATCCTCAAGCAAATCTAAAGCTTCATCACCACTTTCAGCTAATTCATAAAAGTAATCATCTTTAAATTCATTTTTGAGCTGCATCTTGAGAGTCTTCAAGATATCGGGTTCATCGTCAACGCAAAGAATTACAGGCTTATTCATCTTTTCCTCTCTGCTTGAATTTTAGTGGGTTTACCGACATGACTTGCTCCTCTGTGATTGATTTCGGGCGAGGATGCACGATATCTGCCCCGTATCTTATTTTAAGAGGACTTCCGAAAAGAAACCCGGTTTATCGCAATAAATCTTGTCTTTGTCAGCGAGACAGCCCCTGGCGCTACCGGGAATCAGCCCCCTGCGGGTAAGTTTTGTTTAATAGATTGGCAGCGAGACGGTAAAAGTTGTCTGCCCCGGTACCGATTCTACAGCAATTGTACCTTCATGTTTGTCAACAATTTTTCTCACAATATCCAATCCCAAACCGCTACCTTCGCCCGCAGATTTAGTCGTAAAAAATGGCTGAAAAATCTTAGGAATAATTTCTGGGGGAATACCTTTGCCGTTATCAGTAAATTTGAGCAAAATATTTGCCTCTTGCAGCAGAGTTTCAATCGTCAAAATACCTTTATAATCCATTGCTTGCAGGGCATTGTGAACAAGATTCGTCCAAACTTGATTTAAGTCATCGGGATAGCACATAATTTTCGGTAAATTTCCATAATTTTTAACGACTTCTATACCGTGTTTCAGTTGATTTTGATAAAGGGTTAACACCATTTCAATGCCATCGTGCAAGTTCGCCTGGACTTTTTCTTGCTTGCTATCGAAATGAGCGTAGCTTTTTAAGGCAAATACTACTTTTCCCGACTTAGCTGTCGCTCTTTGGATTAGGCTAATACTTTTCTTAAAGCTCACAAACTGGTAAGCTGTATTGAAAACTACTTCCCAATCCGGCAATTTAAAAAGTGGCAACAACTGTTCTATGTTATCGTAGATTTCCATGTCAACTAAAGTATCCGCAATTTCTTCAGCATTTTTAACAGATGCTGCCCTCAAATCCCCAGTCAACTGCTGCTTAAATTTTCGCTTCTCTCTGCTAGTAAATAAAATTTTTTGATTGGTAGATCTGTAAAGTAACGCTAAAAAGTGAGCTTGACTTTCTTCGGAAAGTTGTTGAAAAAAATGAGGCATTTTTCCTAAATTATCGTCCCAGAAAGTAGCTATATTATCAATAGAGGAGCCGATAATGCCCAGGGGGGTATTTATTTCGTGGGCAATGCCGGCAATCAGTTGTCCCAGTGCCGCCATTTTTTCCGATTGAATCAAATGCTCTTGGGTGGCTTGCAGTTGGTAGATGGCAGTTGCTAAATCTTGATTTTTTTCTTGCAAATTTTGTTGCAGTGAACAAATTTTTAAATGAGTTTCGATCCGGGCTAAAACTTCTTCAACCTGAAACGGTTTGGTAATAAAGTCCACTCCCCCAACTCCAAAAGCTTTAACTTTATCCATCACGTCGTTAATCGCACTGATGAAAATCACCGGAATGTCTTTGGTTACTTCAGAATCTTTGAGCCGCTGACAAACTTCATAGCCATCCATCTCCGGCATCATAATATCCAGCAGCACTAGATCCGGGGGCATTTTTTGAGCGGCAGACAGTGCTAGCTTACCGTTAGGAACTGGGCGAACTTGATAGCCTTTTTCGCTCAAAATTCCTGCCAGCAGCCGCAGGTTTTGTGGTGTGTCGTCTACTACTAAAATATTAGCTCGATTGGTGTTGGAGGAACTTGAATTCATCGGTTATTTACTGGTTTTCGCTGCGATCAATTATGGTAAGGATTCTGTCATATTCAAAATTATTAATGCAATCTTGAAGGGTGTCAGCCAGAGAGGGGTTGACAGTGCCGATTTGTGCGATCGAACTGGCGATCGCCTCCATGTCCACACTCAAAATATTTTGCTTGAATTCAACCATCCAGTCTGGAGAAAGAGAGGCGATCGCCTCCGGTGTCAGCACATCCTGACTGGACTCCCCTACACCCGCCACACTGACTGCTGTTGGATCTTCATAAATATAACGTACTCCCAAATGTTTGCCCATTGCCGCAAAAATATCCTCCTCTCGGAACGGTTTCCGCATAAAATCATCGCAACCCGTCGAAAGAATCACCGCCCGTTCTTCCTCCAAAACACTAGCAGTCAGAGCTACAATCGCCGTTGCTTGCCCGCCAGTTGTAGTTTTAATCTGTTTCGTTGCCTCGTACCCGTCCATCACAGGCATTCTCATGTCCATCCAAATCAGATGCGGTTCCCAATCCATAAAAATATCCACCGCTTCTTGACCGTTATTCGCTTCTTTCAACTCAAATCCCAGCGGACTGAGAAGTTTGACCAACAGTTGGCGGTTCAGGGGTTTGTCGTCCACAATTAGCAAGCGGTAACTCGGCTGATTCGGTTCGAGGGCAATAACTCGACGTAGAGCTTTTTTGATTTCAATATCAGCAGCTTCAACCAGGTGAACTTGGATGTCAAACTGAAATAGTGCACCCTTGCCAACCTCGCTGCTAACCGTAATTTCACCTCCCATCAATTGCACGAACTGTCTGCTGATCGCTAAACCTAAACCTGTGCCTTCCTGAGAATCTTTACCTGTTTTTGTCTGTACAAATGCTTCAAATAACTGATGAATTTCCTCAGCAGCAATGCCTGCACCAGTATCTTGAACTTCAAAATGGAGCGAGTAGCGGCCGGGCAATTCATCAGGGCTGTTTTTGTGCAAATTCCGCTTTCTTCCTTTAACTTGCACCGAAACTCCCCCTTCTGAAGTAAACTTAATTGCATTATTAAGCAAATTAATTAAAACTTGGCGCAATTTCACTTCATCGGTGCAAATGTAATGGGGAACTTCCGCGTCCCGATCGAAGATTAATTGTAAGTTTTTTTCCTCAGCTTTGAGAGCAAACATATCTTCTAAATCGTCGAATAATCGGTAAAAATCGAAGCTTTTTTCATTAATAGTAGTGCGTCCCGCTTCGATTTTGGACAAGTCTAAAACTTGGTTGATTAAAGCCAGCAAATGTTCGCCACTCCGCAGGATAATTCCGACATCTTCTTGATTTTCAGGAGACAGATTTTTACTGCGGATCATGACTTGAGCAAAGCCGATGACTGCGTTCAGGGGCGATCGCAATTCGTGACTCATATTGGCGAGAAAGGTACTTTTAGCTTTGTTGGCTGCTTCGGCAGCTTCTTTCGCCTGCTGCATTTTCATTTCCGCTTGTTTGCTATCAGTAATGTCTTTAATAAAACCTTCGTAGTAAAGTAAATTTTCTGCGGCATCGCAGACAGCGCGACAATTTTCCGAAATCCAGATGATGCTGCCATCTTTGCGGTAGATTTCCGCTTCAAAGTTTGACAATATCCCGTACTCGTCGATCAGCACTGTAAATTCGCAGCGGCGGTTGGGATTTACGTAAAGCTGGTTATTGAAATTCGGCTGCGCTGCGATCAATTCTGCGGGCGATTCATAACCGTAGAGTTCAGCTAAAGCGGGGTTAGCGCTGATGTATTTCCCGTCAGCAGCAGTTTGAAAAATGCCGTTTAAAGCATTTTCATAGATGTTGCGGTACTTTTCTTCTGCTTCGCGGAGGGCTGCTTCTGCTTTTTGGCGATCGGTAATATCGCTAGAAATCGACAGAAAACAAGCTTCTCCGTCAATATCAATGGTTTCAATCGACAGCAGCGCCGTTCTTTCTGCACCACTTTTATTGCGAAACCTCAGCTCGTAATTGTGAATTGCCGTCTTGTTTTTCAACATTTGAATCATGCGATCGCGCTCTGCTAAAGTCGCCCAAAAATTCAGATCTACCGCTGTTTTTCCAATAATTTCTTCGTGACTGTAGCCCATCATTCGGCAAAAGCTGTCATTAACTTCAAGGTGGCTGCCGTCACTGATTCTCGTGATTGTAATTGCATTGGGACTGGAACGAAAAGCTTTAGAAAACTTTTCTTTTGCCTTAGCAAGATCGCCCGTGCGTTCTGCAACTTGCACTGCTAAATTTTGGTTGTATTCAGTTAACAGTTTATGCGCCTGTTTGCGTTCAGTAATATCTTGAAAAGCGCACATCCCGTAGACAATGTTGCCTCGATCGTCGTAAATAGGAGTGCCCCAAATTTGCAGGGGAACAGTTTTGTCAGTCAAGGAGATTTCAATGTCATCAACAGTTACACTTTTGCCCTGCAAAGCATTTAAAATTGGGTCGCGCTCCGCCGGGTAAATTTCTTGAGTTCCAGCTAAATAAACTTTGTAAGCTTGGCGCAAATTTTCGGCATCTGCTGCTATAATTCCTTTACCTAAAAGTTGCTCTCCTGTAGGATTAATGTAGTGAGGTTGACCGTTTGGCTCGGTAATAAAAATGCCTAGCGGTACTGCATTGAGAAATTGTTTGACTCGGTTTTCGCTTTCCGATATCGAAGTAAATGAATGCTGCAATTGCTCTGCCATGCTGTTAAAAGCAGTGGCAAGTTCTCCGAGTTCATCTTCGCGATTCAGAGTGAGGTTTGTATCCCATTCATTCTTTGCCAAAGCTTTGGCCGCTGCATTCAATCTTAAAATCGGCCGCACCACCCATTTAGCAGTAAGAATTCCCAGAATTGTCGCCACAATCAAAGCTGCAACCGACAGCAAAAAAGTCGTGCGGGTATTGGCGTTAATTTGCTCCATAAAGTCGGACTCTGGTACAACTACGACAATCAGCCAATCCAACCCCCGATCGTCTTGAAAAGGAGTTACCTCCATAAAATTGCGCTTCCCGTCAATATCAAAAGGAAGCTGTTGAGAATTTTTGATTTTAGCTAAGCTTTGGTAGGTTTTTTCTAAATGCTGTGCGGTTTGGCGAATTACGGGATTCTCGCTTGCTGAAGCTTTGATGCGTTTTGCTTCTTTACCTTCCACTGCGAATTCTTGGCCCGCTGTTGAAGTGGCAATTAACATTCCCGATCGCTCCATCACAAAAGTTTGCCCAGATTTACCAATTTTGAGGCTGACGAGAAACTCTTTGATTTTGGAAAACAGCAAATCGCTGCCAGCTACTCCTAACAGCTTGCCAGCGTCGTTGTAGATAGGCATAGCAGCAGTAATTGCCAGTTCCCTAGTCAAAAAATCTGTATAAATTGGAGTCCAAACAGGTTTTTTGGCGGCGGCTGCTGCTATGTACCAAGGGCGAATTCGCGGGTCGTAAATGTTGGGCGAAGTTTCCATTAATTGAACGCGGTTTCCCTGAGAGTCACCAGTATATCGAGCTAATTTGTTGCCAGTCGATTTGTCAGCCGCAGATATCATAATCTGATCTTTAGTGCGGATTGCTCCAGAGTGGTCTCCATTTTCTTGGGCTATATAAATGATGCTGATTGTATCAAAATATTGAATTTGTTCGAGAAAATGAAGTTCTAATTTTTGTTTATCTTCTAGGTTTAATTGCCCCAATTTTACGCCTTGAACGTTGAGGTGATTGACAATGTGGGGAATTGACATATAGTTTTCCATGCGGTCTTTGATGCGATCGCTAATTTCTCCCCGCAACTGAGCGGCAACATCGTTGACCGCGCGCTGACCGTTTTGGAACGACAGCCAACCTACAATTCCTACGGTGCCGACAATTTGCACTAAAAAAGGAAGCACGAGCACAGTTTGTAATGGAGCTTTGCCGATAATTTTGGTAGCAAAGCGATTGAGCGGTTTAGGAAACATATTCATCCTAAGAGTAATTGGTAATTGGTAATTAGTAATTGCTGAAGAGAAATAAAAAATAGTTATCGGTGTATCCGTGATTTTCGCACCGTGAATATATGGTAATAGTAGAAGGTATGGATTTAAATAACTATAACGTATTTCTGCTGACAGTTTTTCCGTAACTATTAATACAGATAATTGATGCGATCGATCTGTTGGTCACTGCTGCGCGATGCTGTTTTCTCTTTTGCTGTTTGGTTTTTGGCGCAGCGCCTAGGGTTGGCAGCAGCGCTGCCAACCATGTATGTGTAGCACGTGTTTGTTGAAAGACTAGAAGGAACCGCCCGATCGCACAAAAAGCTGATTTTACCTGCGATTTAACTCCACCCTTTCGCCGTAACGCAATAGCATATCCAAACTCTCCAAACGATTTTGCCAAGTTTGCACCTGATAGCTATTGTCGGCAGAATGCAAGCGCATGGAAGATTGAAATTGAGATTGAAAACTCGCCAACAATCTTTTAGCAGTTGCTAAACTTTCGGTAGAAGGATTGGCTGCCAATTTGCTGAAAGCTTGCGCCAATTCGTCCGATCGACTTTTGAGCACTTTCAGTTCAGATTCCGACACCCGCAACTGATTGTTAGCCAACAAAAAACTCCATTCCTGCTTGAGAGTAGTATACCGCGAAGCCGCTGCTGCAAAGGGCTGGCGGTAAGGAATTGGTTCGGAAGCAGAAGCGGAACGCACGGGGCGCCCTTGAGTGCGGTTAAAAAAGCCCTGCATCCCGCTGTTGATACTTTCCACCGCAAAAATAGCATAGCCCCCAGTCGGCAAATCGCGCAAAGCTTGAATTTGGTCGATCGCCACAACTTCCGGGAGTGTCAACAACTTAACCGACGGAGAAATCAAAGCCGAACCGAGCATTTGTTCCTTTGCTAGCGGTTCAGTTATGCGCTGAAGTCGGTTCGTATCCAAAGCATAAGTCATCGGCACAATCAAATCTACAATGCCTTGACGGGCCCAAACTTCCCAATTTTGTTGAATTTTGTAAATCCGCTGACTTTCTGGGTGCGGAAACACCGCCACCGACAGAATTGTGCGGGGAGAATTCGACCCCAAAAGCCGATAAACTTCAGCGACAAAAGTATTAATTTGATTAGTTTTAAATTCAACCCACTGCCGCCACAAACTGCCGTCTTTGGGAGAAATATTCACCGGATCTACACCAGTCAACTGCTTAAATTGCTGTCTCGCGGCAACACCGTAACCGTAGGTAAAACCCGCATTGTCATTTTGAAAAGGATAGCGAATATAGTCTAATTGGACTCCATCTACTTTGTAGCGGGTAGAAATTTCGCTAATAATTTGGAGTAAATAACTGCGCGCTTCCGGGTTTGCCGGATCGATATAAAATTTACCGTCATTAGGATTTTGGATGCGTCCTTTATTGTCAATATTTGCCCAAGTTGGATGAGCTGAAAGCACTGGCCCAGGATAAGAATTAGGTTGACCAATTAAAGCATTGTGGCGCTTATTTCCGGTGGCAAAAATCCAAACCCAAGCATGCAATTCGATGCCTCGCTCATGGGCTAATTTAACAGCAGATTCCAGGGGGTCCCAGCCCACTGTCAGGGGGTTTTGTTGGGGTGCAACTTGACTGGGATAAATCGGATATCCGGCATTCAAAGTTTCAAAGAAAACGGTATTGATCCCGGCGGCGGCAAGTTGATCGAACACAGCGGCCAAACCCTGTTCCGATCGCGCTGCGACGATCGTACCGCGATCGAGCCAAACCGCGCGAATTTCCGCCCCAACGCGCTGCCCTTCCTGGGGATAATTTTGCCACAGCAACTGGCGCGCTTGCACCCACTGCTGCCTAGCCTCAGCGTATTTTTGCTCTTGTAGGAGTTGGTCAAAATTTTGCAAAACCTGCCGGGCTTGGGCGACCGCCCGCGTCCTTGTGCCTTGCAAAGGCAGCGGGCGACTCGCAGACGGCCCTACACTGTTGGTTGACGCCACCAGTTGAGGGGGGGTAGCAGCATTGAGATTGATGGGGGTATTGGCTGAATTAGCTGCTGTCAGGGCGCTTTCAAACCGGCCGAGGAGGTTGGTGAGTTCTTGGCGCATCAAGTACGCTTCAATGCTGACGATCGGCTGATTGGAATTTGCCTGCACATCCAAACCCGCCGGCGCCGACTGATCCGAAGGGTCTGTAAAAGTTGCAGGTACTGGATCGGGAAGGGGGGGAGAAGGAGAAAGTCGGCTCAGCGGGGTATTTCGTGGCGAACTAGGCGTATTTCTCGTAAGTCGGTCGGGGGGATTTGGTAGCGGGGGTGTGGCTGCTATAGGCGCAGCAGGGGAGCCGACAGTTCCGCCCCAGCGGGCGATCGAGGCCCGCAGCCAAGCCGAGTCTATATTTGGGGAACCGTCGCTACCCCAGCGCCAGCCGAGATAGGTAGCGCGATCGGTGGCGATCGCAGCGGAGGAACCGGAACTATCTTTCCAAGTAGCGACAGTTTGACTGTTCGCGTCGGCAGGAATCAAGACACCGCCTTGGACTGAGGCATTTTGTTGTTCCGGTGGCACCCAATTGCTAGAAGCGGTGCAAGCCAGATCCCGGCAGCGGGTGCGGGGTTGCACCGCCCCCCGCTGAGTCAAGGGAAAAGCCCAATAGGCCCCAAGGAGCGATCGTAAAGATTGACGCACCAAAGCCGGGGAACTGCGGCCGACTGGGCCCGAAGCAATCAAGCGGCCACCCTGTTTTGTCCAAGCTTCTAAAACTTTTATTTGCGCTGGAGTCAAAGTTTCAATATTGGCCAAAAACAGCACGTTAAAGCCTGCTAAATCTGCCAAATTTTTGATGTCTTCGAGATTGATTGGTTTGTAAGCAATGCCGCTTTCCCAGAGGCGCGTGGTAATCTTTACCCAATCGGGGGAATTCTCGGAACTGCGAACAACGCCGAGAACTACTTCCGCGAAACTGGGAGAGGGAAATAGGATGGAGAGATTGAGTAATGTACTCGCTAGAGTTCCAATTAAGACTCTTTTCCAGAAGGTGAAAAAGCGATTTTTTTGAGACTGAGAGCAGGCTTCAGGCATTTGACCATGCTCTTTGATTTGTTGCATTGACACGACAATTACCCACCACACCGCTTATTCAGTTGACAGTTGACAGTTGACAGTTGACAGCTTTCCTCTACCTGGAAGTCCGAGGATTGAAGCAATGAATAGTTATTGTAGGGCGATGCACACCGCACCGGTTGATTCAGTTGGTAATTTTTTTTACTAATATCATTTTTACAAAATTTTGCGACAAAAGAAGTGTTTGGTTTGTTTACACTGGCTTTGTAAGCAGAGGTGCGTCGCTGTTAGATTGTCGATTTTAGTTAGGGATTTATCCCAGGCGACGCACCCTACAATAACTTAGTCAACCGGCGCACATTGCGCACCCTACAAATTGAATTGGTGCGCATTGTGCATACAATATGTTCGACGATTGCAAATCCCATCCCCAACTCACAACTCAAAAGTTATTGAGTAGCAGCTTCATTCACTGGGAATCGATCGATCAACTGCATCGCCCGACAAGCATTCCTCCGCAAAGAATCAGAGACGTGAGGGACATGAGGAATCTGAGATAAGAAATCCAAAGTCCGGCGCAAAATCCGCACCACATCCCCTTCATCCAAACTTGTATGACTAATCAGTTCCAGCCATTCAACGCCCAGAGCCCACTGTTCCACCAAAGTTACTATATCCCGTTCCAGCCAAATCGGGATTGCAGCTTCGTGGCGGTACTGTACTTGAAACAATCGGCGGCGCAGGCCTTTTTGCAGATTGTCCAAAGGTGCCAAAACTTCCGCAGACAGCGAGTAATGAGTCCAACTATCAGGCCGAGAAACTTCTGTAACTAAGGCCGCGCAAGCAGCAGCGAGGTGGTGGGGGTCGAGTTCGTCAAACTCGGCAGACATTAGGGACAAACCCAGCCACAGTTCATTATCACCGCGAATGGCGGCGCAGGCTTGGCCCAAGATTGTGGGCACCAACCTCTCGGAGGCATCATCTCGATTGACATTTGCCGAAACTACTCTTTCCAAGCAGCCGAAATTCAGCAAAATGTCAATTAAGTTGAGAAATTGCTCCCAGTAGCGAGCTCGCTGTTTTTCTAAGTCTTGTTCGGCTTTGCGAATTTCTTTTTTCAATTCTTCCCGGCGGCGCTGGCGCTTGAGCAAAGTACCGGGATTGCCCCATTCTAGAACTGGGTGAATTTCTAGTTGATCTTCTACGGCGGCGATTTTCTGCTGTTGCTCGATCGCCTCTGGGCTCGGTTCCGGTATCGGCAATTCTGGGATAGATTGAGCAATGGAGATAGTGTCTTCATTTCCCAAGCGGCACTGGCCGAGTCTCAGGGTCAATTCCGCAGGCGGGATCAAGGTATCTGCAACGCTCAAACGGGGTAATTCGGCGTGGAGGGTGGCGACATCGCTAATGGCGACGATATACCAGCGGTTATCTTTGCCCAAGCATACCAAGTTTGGTGCTTGCCCAGAACCTGCGATTTTGGCAACCAGTACGGCGGGCACGGGAGTTGTGTGCGATCGTTTAGCTGTGGGAACGTGCTTACCTTTGAGACTCAGAACCGTTCCTAGCACTGCAAAAGCCACAGCTACGGACATCTCCTTAATTCGAGCTTCTTCTGCTTGGTGCAATAAAGTTTTCAGCAAACGTTTGTCTTCTTTGAGCCTTCCCTGCAATTTTTCGTAATGGGCGAGTTGTTTTTCCAGGGTGGAGACATTACCTCCGGCCGCCAGAGACTCTTCCAGCACAGCCAATTCAGCTTGTACCCGGTCTAATTCCGATTGCTGTGGCTGCAAATACAAAGTAGACAGATATTGACCAAAACTCCGTTCTACCAACTCTTGAGCTTCATCAATAGTGTGAGTTTGCAGCAAATTCAGCACCATGCCGTAGCTGGGCGTAAACTGACTGGCGAGGGGGTCGGCTTTGGCTGTTGCCAAATAGGAGGCTTCTTTTGCGCCTTCAAAGCGTGTCTGAACTGCGACCACGTGTCCCAGCTCGTCCATGCCCCGCCGACCCGCCCGACCGGCCATTTGCAGGAATTCTGAAGCGTTTAGCAGTCGGTGTCCCTTGTCGGTGCGCTTGGACAGGGTGGAAATGACTGTGGTGCGGGCGGGCATATTGATCCCGGCTGCGAGGGTTTCGGTGGCAAATACAACCTTAATCAAACCTCTGCCAAAGAGTTCTTCTACTAAACCTTTCCAAGCGGGTAAAATGCCTGCGTGGTGGGCTGCGATGCCTTTTAAAAGTGCTTCTTTTTGACCGAAGCGTTCTGCTTCTGGGTTTCGCTGTAAAAAATCGTCGATGATGCGTTTGAGTTCGGCTGTTTCGGCTTCGTTAACCAGGGAGAAATTGCCTACTTCTGCTACTGCTTGGTCGCATCCGCGACGGCTGAAGATGAAGTAGATTGCTGGTAGCATATCTCGATCGTCCAACCGGGACAAAACATCGGTCAAACTGGGAGTAGGAATGCTACCTCTTTCTGCTTTTTGCTGCTTCTTTTTGGGGACTAACCGCGGATTAGCTCTTTTGCCGGTTTCGTCTAGCAGCGGGAATATGCCTTTTTGATTGGCGAAGTGGAATTGCAGCGGTACTGGCCGAAAGTCTGAGTAGACAAGCTCTGTGGGCCCGTGAACTTTGTTAATCCAGTCTGTGAGTTGCCCACTATTGGCAACGGTTGCTGAGAGGGCGAGCAGTTGAATTTCGCTGGAACAATAGATGATCGATTCTTCCCAGACGGTACCACGCTGGCGATCGTTCATGTAGTGACACTCATCGAGCACCACGGTTTCGACTCCGGTGAGCGAAGCACCAACAGCGCCGATCGGTGTACCGTAGAGCATATTCCGAAATATTTCGGTAGTCATCACCAAAATCGGCGCATCTCGATTGAAGGAGATGTCACCCGTCAGCAAACCTACCATCTCGTCTCCAAATTGATGGCGGAAGTCGCGCAGCTTTTGGTTAGAGAGGGCTTTGAGGGGAGTGGTGTAGAAAACGCGCCGCCCCCTGGATAGTGCTTGATGGATGGCGTATTCGCCGATTAAAGTTTTCCCGGAGCCTGTGGGAGCACACACCACAACGGATTTACCTGCATCGAGGGCGGCGATTGCCTCTCTCTGAAAGTTATCTAGCTCGAATGGAAATATAGTCTTCAGATCCAGCGCTGGGCGGTTCTGGGCAAATTCTGGCACAAGGGTTATTATGAGGTTTCAGGGTAAGTATGCTTAAATCTTGCCGAAAGCAAGGCAGCAGAGGACTGTACTGATTTTAGACCTTTGTTAGCCGATCGGCACTCGCAGGAAGAAGAGACGAGGAATGGGAGAATTTTTCTTTTGCCTTCAATCGTTCCTTACCTCAGCTTTCAGCGGTCAAGTTCTGACTACAAACTTACAGCACTTTTCAGGTATCTAGCTACGCGAAAACCCGGTTGCTGTAAGGGCGTGTCCTCTGCCCGCCCTGATTCCCGGCTTCTGCCGTGTAGTCGATCGACCTGGAATCTGCTATCTTATCGCAAAAATTCTAATTTTTTGAAATGCTATTTCATTCAGTTGACAGTTGACAGTTGACAGTTGACAGTTGATAGCGACCTCTACCTGAAAGGAAGAGGATTGGAGTAAAGAATAGTCTGATTTTAATTTCTCCCTAGAAGGGTTCCGGCTTTAAACCAATTGGCGTTGCTTAATCAGGGTATGAAATAAATAATTTTAAAATCCAGAAACTTTGTAGACGCTGGTTTTTATGAATTGCATATTTAGCCTTTCATACCGTAAATCAGCAACGCCGAAGTTTGTAGTGAGAACTTTAGATCCGGGAAAAGGACTGAATTCCGAATGCTCGAACCTGATTTAATTTGGTCGATTTTGCGATCGATAAAATGGCTTTTTCACCACTGTAGCCGGGTAACTTTTCCCGCGAATCTCGACTTCTAACTGCTGACCGATTTTAGCTAATTTTGCCGGAACAACCGCGAGGCCTACCGCCCGATTCAAAGTAGGCGATAATGTACCGCTAGTAACTTCTCCTACAATTTCGCATTCAAAGATTACCGGATAGCCGTGGCGCGCAATGTGCCGCCCCTGCATTTCTAACCCTACCAACCGTTTTGATACTCCCGTAGCTTTCTGCTGTTCCAAAACCTCGCGCCCAATAAAGTCACCTTTGCTATCGAGGTGAACTACCCAACCCAATCCCGCCTCTAAAGGCGTGGTATTGTCGTCAATATCTTGACCATAAAGTGCCATTGCTGCTTCTAAACGCAAGGTATCTCTCGCACCCAAACCGCAGGGAACAACACCAGCATCTAGCAATTTTTGCCAGACTTTTTTCCCAGTTTCTATATCCACCATTATTTCAAATCCATCTTCGCCGGTGTAACCTGTTCTGGCGATAAAACTCGGCTGTCCCAACAGCTTGGTTTCTAAGTGTCCGAAAGCTTTGATTGGTGCGAGATTGTCTTCCACGAAAGGCTGGAGATATTTAACAGCTTCTGGCCCTTGAATTGCGATCAAAACTTGGTCTTCGGAGATGTCTGTGAAAATAAGTTCGTTCAAGTCTAAGTGGGCGAGAATCCAGGCTTTGTCTGTAATGCGAGTGGCGGCGTTGACAATGATTACTGCACGTTCTTCACCACTGGTGGCATCGGGTTCTTGGCAGTAGAAAATAATGTCGTCTAAGATGCAGCCTTTGTCATTTAGTAAGACTGTATATTGAGCTTGTCCTGGTTGCAAGCGGCTCAAATCTGAGGGTACTAAGGGTTGAAATTTTTCTATTACTTGTTTTCCTCTCAAGCAGAACTTTCCCATGTGGGAAATATCGAACATTCCTGCTTGCTGACGTACTGCTTGGTGTTCGCTGCTGATGCCTGCGTACTGTACTGCCATCTCCCACCCGGAAAAGGGCACTATCCGACCTTTGAGCTCTAATGATAGTTCGTACAGAGGCGATCGCGCAAGCTGACTCGGATTCTCTGGATTGTTGGGTTCAGTTGACTTTGCCACAGGTAGCGCTTTGTTTTTTTTGCGGGTAGACTTGTTTTGATTTTAGGGGAAAATTGGTTTTTGTGGTGTGCGATCGAATTTCAGGTAATGCCCAAAGAAGACCGGGCGGTTGAAACCGCGTCTATACAAACGAAACCCGAGCTGAGAGGGGTTGAAGAATGGGCGGTGAAAATTGCGTTATTCTCTTTACACCGCGGAGGCGGACTTGGTTTTTGTAGACGCGGTTTCAACCGTACGTCTTATCTAATCTTGATTTATGGAGAATAGCGGGCTCGAACCGCTGACCCCTACAATGCCATTGTAGTGCTCTACCAACTGAGCTAATTCCCCTTTCTTTTCGCGCTCTCAATCATGCCTTAACTGACCGATGTTTGTCAAGCCTTTTTAAGAAAATAGTTTCGAGCCTTGGACTCGCAAGGCTTTTGGCTTTTTTTTTGCATTCCTCGCTTTTTGACAATTGTCGATCGCTACTTTGATTTAGTAAGTGTGCTGGGATATTTCGGTTAAATGGCTCAAACAAGACCCCATGAGGAAGTAGACGACTACCAGGGCCGCTGCTGAGGCAGCAACTAGGGTGCCGGCTAGCATTAGTGAAAATTCCCGTTGCGCGATCGCCTCTTGCATTAGATGCAAAGACCAGGCAACTAGGGCTACGTCAATTATTAAAATAGAAATCAGCATAAGTTACGATTTGTAACAGCTTGACCATTGTAACAAAACTTTGAGATTCGTGCAGATTAGCTTATACGTATTTAATTATTGCTGTAAAACCCGGAGGGAGCAGCGGAAAGCCATCAAGAAAAAATTATAGGTTTTCTTGATAATTACAATATGCTAAGTAAATGAGAGCTAGCTCAGCTTGTTAGGGCGGTTGTGCGATCGCGGGTGCGATCGCCTTTTTTGAAGGTAGGTGCGTTAGGGAAGCCCGCGCCTGCGGGAGGCTGATCAACGAAGAGCGATCGCCCGTTTTGAGTATAACTGGATGGGAGAATGGCAAAATCTCAGCCGTTGTTGCACTTAGATGCGGTAAAATTAACTTGATTAATCTGCTTTTAAAAGATGACCAATCGCTCTACTCGCGCCCTTTTTCACAGCAAAACACTCAACACAGCTTTGCGTGCTTTTAGTTTTCCGCAAGATATGGAAGTGCGCCGCCAAAAATTGGGAACGTGGATTGCTGCACTTAAAACGGGTACGTTAGACGAAATTAAAGAAGTTTCGCTGCACGGCAGTTTTATTAATGATATTTTTCAGGATGTGTTGGGATATTGCTCGGTAATTCAAGGTGCGGGGAAAGCTTGGGAAATTAACGCGGAACAAACGATATCTGATGGCGGCGGTTCTGCTGACGGGGCGATCGGCTTTTTTACTGCTGCTAGCAATCCTAAAGGCAAAGCGGTGTCCCTGCAAGGTAAAGTGATTGCTCCGATCGAACTCAAGGGAGCGAAAAATGATTTAGACCGTCCCGCATCCGGGCGATCGGAATCAGCAGTTGACCAAGGATGGCGCTACGCTAATTATACACCAGATTGTCGCTGGATTATCGTCTCGAATTATCGAGAATTGCGACTTTATCATACCAATAAAACTCCCGCTTATTACGAACAATTTTTTCTGACTGACTTGGCGGATCTTGAAGCTTTTAAGCGGTTTTACTTTCTGCTTTGCAGGCGCAATTTTCTGCCTCCCACAAATCAAGCTCAAACAGTTTCTGCGATCGACAGACTGTTAAAAGACTCTGACGAAGCTCAAGAGGAAATTACCAATAAATTATATCAAGAATACAAAGCAATTCGACTCGATCTAGTCAAGCATTTTCGTTTTACCGGGCCGCAGGACATTCCCAATCGCGATCGCCTACTGATCGAAAAAGCTCAAAAAACTTTAGACCGCGTTTTATTCATTGCTTTTTGTGAAGATAAAGGATTGCTGCCACCAAAAACCATCAGCAACGCTCACGATAACAAAGACCAATATAATCCTAGATTAATTTGGGAAAATTATCAATCAGTCTTTCGCTGGGTTGACGTGGGAAATGATGACCCTCCCGTACCGGGATACAACGGCGGTTTATTTAAATTCGATCCGATTTTAGACGCACAATTGACTGTTCCCAATCTTCTATGCAGTAGGCTTAATAAGCTGACCAGATTTGATTTTGATACCGAAGTTTCTGTCGATATTTTGGGACATATCTTCGAGCAATCTGTGACAGATTTGGAAGAGTTAAATGCTGAAACTGCCGGACAGGAATACAATCAGAAAAAAGGCAAACGAAAAACTCAAGGTGTGTTCTACACGCCTGCTTTTATTACTCAGTATATTGTCGAGGTTTCTCTCGGCGGCTATTTGCAGCGGCGAGAGCAAGAATTGCGCGATTTCTTCCAGATGGGCGAAGTTGCTGAAGTGTCCGTTAAGCCACCAAAGAAAACAGCAATTAAGTTTTGGAAAGCCTATCGAGACGAGGTGCTGCAAAAAACGCGAGTCATCGATCCAGCCTGCGGTTCGGGAGCTTTTTTGATTGCGGCTTTTGATTATTTGATGCAGCAGTATGAAAGAGTCGATCGCGAATTGAATGCTTTGGGGTATAAACCAAAAAACGGCAACTCGCTGGAATTTGACAGAAGCATTTTAAGCAACAACCTGTACGGCGTAGATTTGCTGCCGGAATCGGCGGAAATTACCAAACTTTCTCTGTGGTTGAAGACGGCCGAACCTGGTAAAACCCTGACGTATTTGGATGATAATATTAAAGCGGGAAACTCGATTGTCGCTGACAGTAATGTAGCAGATACAGCGTTTGATTGGCAAGCTGAATTTCCGCAGATTTTTGCTGATGGCGGTTTTGATGTTGTCCTTGGCAATCCGCCTTACGTGCGCCAAAAGTTGTTTTCCTCGCTTAAGCCTTACCTACAAGCTAATTACGAGTCTTATCATGGAATGGCGGATATGTATACTTATTTCTATGAGAAAGGATTTAAACTTCTTAAGCCAGGGGGGATTCTTTCTTATATTGTAACTAATAAATGGCTGAGATCAGGTTATGGCGAACCGCTTCGCAAGTTTTTTGCTTATCATGCCGTGTTTGAGCAGATTATTGATTTTGGACACGCTCCAATTTTTGAAGATGCTGATACTTTTCCTTGTATTGTAGCAGTACGAAAACCTGAGCCATTTTCCTCTATATCTGAAACAAAGAAGGAGATTGAGGAGAAAAAACCACAACCTAATTTGCCTGTGATTATTTGTCCGGTTCCCCGTGAGGAACTTGCTAATATCAATCTCACCCAATACGTGAAACAAAACGGTTACGACATTCCTTGGTCGCGCTTTAATGGTGAGGCATGGAGTTTAGAAATACCAAAGGTTGATGAGTTGATGCAAAAAATTCAGCAAGCAGGCATTGCACTCAAAGAGTTGGCTGAAATCAAGCCTTATTGGGGAATATTAACTGGATTAAATGAAGCATTTTTAATTGATGAAGCCACCAAAAATAGTTTGATTCAATCCGACCCAAAATCTGCTGAAGTTATCAAACCATATCTCAGAGGTCAAGATATAAAACGTTGGCACTCCCAATGGCAAAACCTCTGGATGATTTTTGCTCGCCGAGGAATTGAAATTGATAATTATCCAGCTATTAAATTTTATTTAAATCAGTATCGAAAACAATTAGAACCCCGTCCCAAAGAATGGAATGACACTAGAGATGGTGATTGGGGAGGACGCAAAGCTGGTAATTATAAGTGGTATGAAATTCAAGATACTATTGACTACTGGCAGCTATTCGATAAACCAAAAATTATATATCAAGAAATTCAATTTCATCCTTCGTATAGCTATGAGACAAATGGTTATTTGACAAATAATAAAGTTTTTATCCTCCCCAAAGACGATTTATATATATTAGCAGTTCTCAACTCACCCCTCATTTGGTGGCACAATTGGCGGTATTTACAGCACATGAAAGATGATGCCCTAAACCCTGCTGGTTACTTGATGGAAAAACTTCCCATCGCGCCACCAACTGACTCAATTCGTGCCGAAGTGGAACCAATTGTCAGCCGTTTAATTGAAATCGCCAAAACCAATCAAGAAACTCATCGAGATGTCTTGCAATGGCTGGAAATCACTTATAAAATTGAGAAACTAGGACAAAAACTCGAAGATTTTTCTAATCTATCCTTTGAGGAGTTTGTAGCAGAAATCAGAAAGCGAATGCCGAAAACTAAATCCTCCGATCCTCTCGGCGTGGCTGGACTAAAAGTAGTCCGCGAAACTTATAATGAATATGCACCGCTGATTCAATCTCGCAAAACTGAGGCGTTGAGACTCGAACACCGTTTATCTGACTTAGTTAATCAAGCTTACGGATTGACACCCGAAGAAATAGATTTGATGTGGAAAACAGCACCCCCGCGGATGCCGATCGTGAGACAAATTTGATCTAATATTAGAGCGCTGTTTATCGTCGTTGGGAATGTTGGAATAACAATGTTTTCGCGACAAATTATGCAATTTATGCGGAATTTAAAGGCGATTTTTTGACCTTTGAGGTAATTGTTAATCTCCTGTAATCTTGCTCCCCCCCTTAGCAAGGGGGGGGCTGGGGGGGTAAAACACCTAATACTCTCAGCGATTTAATCTGATGTTATCTAATCTTGCTCCCCCCCTTAGCAAGGGGGGGCTGGGGGGGGTAAAACACCTAATACTCTCAGCGATTTAATCTTATCTATAATCACATCTAGAACCCCATCCAAATTATGATAAACATCATCATTTGTAAACCTCAAAAAATTAATTTTTGCTGATTCAATAAATTCTTGCCTTGCTGCATCATATTCTACAGCACCTTCTTGAAAATGACTGTCACCGTCTACTTCTAGTGCTAACTTGATTTCTGGTGAGTAGAAGTCGATTACAAATTCTGCTACGCTGTATTGTCTGCGAAATTTACAATTCTCAAGCTGTCTGTTTTTGATTTTGTCCCAGAGACGTTTTTCGGCTTTGGTCATTTCTCTGCGGAGTCGCTGTCGCTTGAGTTTTTCTGAGGTTTTGTTGTAAAGTTTTGTCATTGTTATATTTGGGTTTTTTTGTGGGTTGCTTGGCCTTTTACCCCCCCCCCAGCCCCCCCTTGCTAAGGGGGGGAGCAAGAACAAGAGAGGGTTTTTTGAGTTGTTGTGAAAAAACGGGTTTTTGACTCACGGTTCGTAATTCCCATAGATTCAAAAAAAGGGGCGACTCGTGTCGCCCCTCATCTAATTAACTTGCTGCAAAATTACGCTTTCACAGCAATCTTTTGTTCCGAAGCTTCCGGCGAATTCGCTTCGCTTGGCGGCACAACTTGCCAGAACTTCGGCAAGTATTCCGACCAATTTGCCAGAATCTTCGCGGCTTTTTGGCTGTTAGTTCGATCGCGCTGCATCTCAATCAACTCCTTCAACTGCGCCTCCCCAGCGGCCGTAGAAACCCGCTGCATCTTCACAATCTCCCCGTTGACGTGAGCCGGGAAATTGCCATCTTCATCGAGGAAATAACCCAAACCGCCAGTCATTCCAGCGCCGACGTTCCGGCCGACTTTTCCTAACACGACAATAACGCCGCCAGTCATGTACTCGCAGCAGTGATCGCCCGCACCCTCAATAACCGCTTTCGCCATTGAGTTACGCACCGCAAACCGTTCGCCCGCTTTACCCGCAGCTAGCAGGGTTCCGCCCGTCGCGCCGTACAAGCAAGTATTGCCGACGATCGCATTTTCGGAAGCATCATACGTCGCACCAGTCGGCGGTGCGATCGCAATTTCGCCACCGTGCATCCCCTTACCAACGTAGTCGTTAGCTTGGCCAGACAGTCGCAGCGTCATCCCCGGCAAATTGAACGCGCCGAAGCTTTGGCCCGCGCTACCAGTGCAATTGAGGGTGATCTCACCGCTAAAGCCCGTGTTGCCGTGTTGCAGCGCGATCGCACCTGATAAACGAGCTCCCACAGTGCGATCGGTATTCACCAATTTTACACTCTTGTTAACAGTGCCGTGATTGGCGATCGCACTTTGAATCTCAACATCCGCCAACAAATCGTCATCCAACACAGGCCCGTTGCTGTGAATATCGCCGTGGATCAAGAAAGATCGATCGCCCTTAGTATCCGGTAACTTCATCAAACAATCCAAATTAATCGCTTGAGTTTTAGTTAGTTCCACCCCTTCGCGCATTGTCAACAAATCAGCGCGGCCGATGATATCTGCGATCGACTTATAACCCAATTTCGCCAACAAACTCCGCACTTCTTCTGCTACGAAATAGAAGAAATTAACAACGTGTTCCGGCGTTCCGGGGAACCGTTTCCGCAAATGTTCCTGTTGAGTTGTCACGCCCACAGGACAACTATTCATGTGGCAAACGCGAGCCATAATACAGCCTTCAGCAATCATTGCTACCGTGCCGAAACCGTACTCTTCGCCGCCCATCAAAGCACCGACAATTACGTCCCAACCAGTTTTAAAGCCGCCGTCAACCCTGAGCAAAACCCGATCGCGCAAGTTGTTTTCCATCAACACCCGGTGAACCTCAGTCAATCCGAGTTCCCACGGAGAACCTGCGTGCTTAATCGAACTCAGTGGAGATGCACCGGTGCCGCCATCGTGACCGGAAATTTGAATCACATCAGCGTTTGCCTTCGCAACACCGGCCGCGACAGTTCCGATACCGACTTCCGATACTAACTTGACGGAAACTCCCGCTTTCGGATTGATTTGATGCAAGTCAAAAATCAACTGCGCCAAATCCTCGATCGAATAAATGTCGTGGTGAGGAGGAGGCGAAATCAGCGTGACACCCGGTTTCGATCGCCGCAAATAAGCGATATACTCGCTCACCTTCGGCCCCGGTAATTGACCGCCTTCACCTGGTTTCGCACCTTGTGCGATTTTAATTTCGATTTGTTTGGCATTCATCAGGTACTCGGGAGTTACGCCGAAACGCCCCGAAGCTACCTGTTTGATTGACGAACAGGCTGTATCGCCGTTTTGCAAACCTTTTAAGTGAGGTAGGGTTTGTGAGAAACCGGCCTCGCTCACATCGTTTAGCACTTTGTAGCGCACCGGATCTTCGCCACCTTCGCCGGAGTTGGATTTGCCGCCGATGCGGTTCATCGCAATGGCGAGAGTTTCGTGGGCTTCTGGGGACAAAGCGCCGAGGGACATTCCGCCGGTGGCGAAGCGTCGGACAACATCTGCTACAGATTCGACTTCTTCGATAGGGATGGCCGGGCGATCGCTCGCGAAGTCCAGCAAATCCCGCAAAGCCGTTACCGGGCGGTTTTCTAGCTGTTGCTTATAAACCTCGTAATGGTCGTAAGCCGTTTTTGTTTCGGCCCCGTTGCCGTTACCGTTACCCTTAGTATCAGCCTTAAATCCAGCCACAGCCTTGTGCAAAGCCTTCGCCATTTCCGGGCTGTTCATGTGATATTCGCCACCCCGGCGGTACTGTACGAAGCCGAAGTTTTCCAGCTTTTTCCGGCTCAATTCCGGGAAAACCTGAGAGTGGAAACACATCACCTCGTTAGCCAATTCCGCCACACTCAAACCGCCGATGCGAGACACCGTGCCTTTGAAGCCCAAATCGAGCAAATCTGCGCCAATGCCGATCGCCTCAAAGATTTGCCCTCCTTGATAGCTAGACAGCAGCGAAATCCCCATTTTCGACAAAATCTTCAGCAAGCCATTTTCCACCGCTTTGCGGTATTTAGATTGAGCTTCAGTGACAGTAATTTTGGGAACCTTGCCGTGTTCCATCAAGTTTTGAGTTTTGGTGTCAAACCACCAACAGCGCACGCTTTCCAATGCCAAATAAGGGCAAATAGCTACAGCGCCGTAACCCATCAAACAAGCGAAGTGGTGAGTGCTCCAACATTGGGCGGTATCCACAACTAGCGAAGTTTGCATCCGTAGCCCGACGCTAATTAAGTGGTGGTGAACTGCACCAACTGCCAGCAACGGCGGAATATAAGTACATTCAGCACTTACACCCACAGCATATCCGCCTTTTTCCTTCGAGGCTCGATCGCTCAAAATCAGAATTCTCGAACCGTCGCGCACCGATTTAACAGCATCTTGACAAAGTTGCTCTACTGCGGTTTGCAAGCCTCCAGGCCCGGCAGCGATTTTGTAAAGGGTGGACAATTCCGTTGCGGGGAAAGACTTCTGGTCTTTCAAAAAACACAGTTCAGCGTCGTTGAGTACCGGGGAATCAATTTTTAGCAGCTTGGCATTTTCCGGGATTGTTTGCAATAAATTGCCCCGCAAACCCACATTCATTGTCAGTGACATCACCATCCCTTCGCGCAGGGGGTCGATCGGCGGATTAGTCACTTGAGCGAACCGCTGTTTGAAATAGTTGTAAAGTAACTGAGGCTTTTCTGAGAGTACGGCCAAAGGAGTGTCATCGCCCATGCAGAAAGTCGGTTCCTTCCCAGAACTCGCCATCTCGACGATTACCATGTCCAAATCTTCGGCGGTGTAGCCAAAAGCAGTTTGGGTTGCTAACAGAGTTTGCGAGTCTAGGGTTGCCGTTTCTGCAAAAGGCTGCGGTTCCAATGTTTCGCGGTTTTGTTTGAGCCATTCGCCGTAGGGATGGCGCTTAGCAATCCGCTGTTTTAGCTGCCAATTTTTGAGAATTTCCTTGGTTTGCAGATCAACAGCAATCATTTGTCCTGGCCCCAAACGGCCTTTTTCGACAATATCTGCTTCGGGGATATCGACAACTCCGGCTTCGGAGGCGACAATTACCAAACCGTCTTTAGTAATGCAGTAGCGGGCCGGACGCAAACCGTTGCGATCGAGCGTAGCACCTACTTGTTTGCCGTCGCTGAATACCAGCAAGGCCGGCCCGTCCCAAGGTTCTTGAATGCCGCTGTAATATTCGTAAAAATCTACAATTTCAGGATACGGATCTAAATCCGGCTGATTTTTGTAAGCTTCGGGCACCAGAATTGTCAGGGATTCTAGGGGGGTGCGGCCGGAATGCACCAACAATTCCATCACGTTGTCCAAGTTGGCCGAATCGCTGCTTTCGGGATTGACGATTGGGTTAAACGTGTCGATGTCGGCTTGACTCCAATTCGGGTGAGATAAATTGGCTTGTCGCGCCTTCATCCAGGTAATATTGCCCAGCAGCGTGTTAATTTCGCCGTTGTGTCCCAGCAAGCGCATCGGCTGGGCTAGGTGCCAGCGGGGCATGGTGTTGGTGCTGAAGCGGCGGTGATAGACGGCGAAGGAGCTTTTATAAGCGGGATTTTTCAGGTCGGGGTAAAATTCTGCTAGGATTGCCGATCGCACCATGCCTTTATAGACGATCGTGCGACAGGAAAAAGAGCAACTATAAAAGTCTCGGCGGGTAAAGTTGGGGCGATGTGACAGGGCGTGTCCGATGGTGCGGCGGGTCAGAAATAGCTGTCTGTCGAGGTCGTCTCCCTGTAAGTTTGGTGAACTTACGATTACTTGTTCGATTTGAGGTTGATTTTCTCGCGCTTGGGTGCCCAAAACCGACGGTACAATGGGAACTTTGCGCCATCCCACCACAGTGAAACCGCGATCGACCATAACTTCTTCAACCACCTGCCGCGCTATATTAGCTTGACTTTCATCTTGGGACAGAAACAGCATTCCCACGCCGCAGTTTTCCTGTGGTGGAGGCACAATTCCCTGTTCGGCAAACCAAGAATGCAACAATTCCCAAGGAATCGCTGTCATCAAACCCGCACCGTCGCCGGAATCTTGGTCGGCGCTGCAACCGCCGCGGTGTTCCAGACAGGTTAAGGCTGGCAGAGCTTTTTCGATAATTGAGTGAGTAGCTTTACCGTTTTGGTTGGCAATGAAGCCTACACCGCAGGCATCTCTTTCTTCCACTAACCAGTTTTGGCCGGCAAATGGAGTTCCTCGCTCAGTTTGATGCACGTTGCTGTTTCGATCGATCGTATTACCCATGTTGATTGAATGTTATTTCGGTGATAGTGTGGTTGATGCGTTTTTATAGCTCGGAGAGAGAATGTTACCGAGTGGTGGAATCTTAGTAAACCTTAAAACAGCACATAGCAAGCTGATTCGATCAAAATTTACGTCGATGCTGCGTGCACTTAAGACTGAAACCCTGTTTGCCAATTTTAAATTATCTCGATCGAATCGCTTTGGAGATGTCTCATAGAATACGCTTCTGTATGTAGAGAAGCGCTTCTTGGGCAAATTACCGCTTTGCAGGGCCGATAAATTGCGGGCGATTCACGAAGAAGGATAGCTGCGCGAGGCGAGTTTTTTTGTGCTTGTTTTTCCTGAATGTGCTAGATAGATGCAGAGGGCGGTTGAAATCTCCGTCTCTAGTGGGTGAGATTTTGTACAGGCGCGGTTTCAAGCGGCCGGTCTTCTTATGGTATCGAATAAAATTAGAAATTTTCACTATTGTGCTGTGTGGCAGGCGTTTTTGAAGGTTAATGGTTTGAGGTTTCCACAAGTAAAAAAATGCACAGCAGACAAAAACGCCTAGTAGCAGCTAACAGAAGTCGATCGAGTGTTTGGCCCTGGATGTTGTCAGTCTCGATTGCGCCGATACTGGCCGTCTCAGTCGGGAATCTGACCGCCACAGCCCAAGCAGCCAAGAGTGAGAAAACACCGGAGGAAGGTAAGGCTGCACTGATTCATGCTTCCACAGCCCGCCATTCGTTTCAACTCCCCTCTCATAGCGAAAGTCGGTTAAAACCGACTCAATTACTTATGACTCAATCTGTACCGCCCTCTTCGAGAATTAGACAAGGCCGCCAAGTGTCTCTAAACGGCCGCATTCTCCCCCTAACTTGGACTCAGCAGCCGGCAAACAGCACTTCTGCTAATTTCCGAACTTGGATTGCTGACGTTGGCTTGATGCAGAGTGCGGGAGTGGATTTACTCAACACCGCCGACAGTACCAAACAACCGGTGCAGTGGTTTTCCGTATCTTTAACAGCAGCTCAAAGTTTGACAACGCGATCGACAGGCCCGTATCGTTACTTAGATGTTACCGATTTTGCTAAACTTGCCGGCTGGCAGATATCTGCTGAGGGCAATGTTCTAAAAATTACTTCTCAAGCTGCGAATGTGACCGGCATTCGGCAAGCAGCGAGAGAATGGGGCGATCGCATTGTTCTAGATCTAGATCGCCCCGCCCCGTGGCAACTCAACATCGTCGATACACCGAGCCCGTCGCCAACAGACGACCCCACAAAGCCCGCTATCGGGCAGCAGACCGCACCCCCAGCCCGAAACCTCGAAACACCGGACGACCCGACTAAACCCGCGCTCTCGCAGCCGCTAGCGCCCATACAGCCGATCGCCGGTCAAGAATGGTCGATCGCGATCGATGCCAAGATCGATCGCACTTTGATCGATCGCGCTTTTGCAACCAGCCCACAAGTGCGATCGTTCAAAATCGAAGCTGCGGGGAATCAAACCAAAGTGAAAGTAAAAATTCCGTTAGGTTGGCGGCCGCAAGTTTTCAGTTTAGGAAATCCCAATCGATTAGTAATCGACATTCGGCCAGACTCGTTAGTAGAAAAAGACATTGCTTGGGCGGCAGGAGTTCGATGGCGACAACAGTATCAAAATTTAGGAATCGCTCGTTTTCCGGTATATTCCTTAGAAATAAATCCGCGTCAAGCTGGCGTCAAAATTAGACCACTTTTGAGCAATCCGCCGACCGAAAAAGGCAGTGCACCTTTATTACAAACAGCGGAACTTTCGGGAACGGCTGCTGCAATTAACGCCGGATTCTTCAATCGGATCAATCGACTAGCTTTAGGTGCGATTCGGCGGGACAACAAATGGCTTTCCGGGCCGATATTGAACCGCGGGGCGATCGCCTGGAACGATCGAGGCGAATTTGTCATCAATCGTTTGACGTTACAAGAAACTGTGATAACTCCGCTGAATCAGCGTTTGTCTATTTCCCAGTTAAATAGTGCTTATGTGGAATCGGGAATCGGCCGTTATAATCCTGATTGGGGAGCGAGTTATACTCCGTTTTCGGACAATGAAATAGTGGTGACAGTTGCGGGCGATAGAGTTGTCAGCCAATCCCCCGGAGGTGAGGTGGCAAAAACAAATTTCCCAATTCCAGGGAACGGTTATATTTTGGCTTTGCGTTCCAATTTTTCCCCTGCATCTCAATTAACTGCTGGCACTTTATTGCGTTTAGAAACTAACACAATTCCTGCTGATTTCAACCGTTTTCCTTACATTCTAGGCGGCGGGCCGGTGTTGGTAAAAAATAGTAGAGTTGTTTTGGATGCTAAGGCGGAAGGGTTTAGCGATGCGTATGTTCGACAAACAGCGATTCGGAGTGCGATCGGGCGAACTGCTGCGGGGAATTTGCTAATTGTAGCCGTGCACAATCGCGCGGGCGGGGCGGGCCCAAATTTCGCGGAACTAGCGCAGATATTGCAGCAAATGGGTGCTGTGGAGGCTTTAAATTTGGATGGGGGAAGTTCGACGAGTTTGTATTTGGGAGGGAGTTTGCTCGATCGCCCGCCGTCTACTGCTGCGAGAGTCCATAATGCGATCGGCATTTTCATTCAACCTTGAAATACTCCCCGGCCTGGTTTGCGCGGGGATTCTTGACACTTCACCGACTGATGCTACCTTTCGTAGTCTTACTCTGTCTCTGTGTCCGTTTATAGTCGTGGCGATTCCCCATCCCGACTTTATTTATATTCTTTGCAGCATTCTCGTCTCGATTATGTTCTGTTCCGCAATTCAAACATTTAATTGCGCGAACTTTCAAATCAAGTTTTCCCCATTTAAAACCACACTCTGAGCATACTTGGCTAGTAGGCTCCCATCTGCTGATTACCACAAAGTCTCTGCCAAACTTCTCGGATTTAGCCTCGCAAAGAGTTCTAAATTCTCTCCAGCCTTGCAGGCTGATTGCCCTAGAAAGTTTGCGATTTTTCATCATTCCTGACACATTCAAATCTTCCAAGATGATAGCTTGGTTTTCGCTAACAACTTTAGTGGATAGTTTGTGCAAGAAATCTTTACGGGTATCTGCAATTTGGTTGTGAAGTTTGGCGATTGCAATTCGAGTCTTTTTTCTGCGGTTCGAGTCTTTTTCTTGACGCGCTAACTTTTTCTGAAGTTGGCGGACTTTCCTGTCTAGTTTTTTGTAGTCAGGGCTTTCGACTTTTTCACCGTTACTCATAAAAGCAAAAGTATTAATTCCTAAGTCAATGCCGATACTTTGGCTTTTAGCTTCGACAGTGACAGGTTCAAATTCTACAACAAAGCTGAGAAAATAGCGATTTGCACAATCCTTGATTACCGTTACAGAACTGGGTTCAGATGGTAAATCTCTAGACCATACCGGGTTTATATCACCAATCTTAGCCAAGTAGACAGAATCCTCAGATAGCGAGAATGCGGCTTTGGTGAACGTTGCAGACTGCGTGTTAGTTTTCTTTTTGAATCTGGGCGGTTTTACTTTTTTACCTTTGCGTTTCCCTTTGCAGGAATCAAAGAAGTTCTTAAAGGCAACGTCCAGATTCTTAACGGATTGCTGCAATGGGACGCTAGAAACCTCAGTCATCCATCCCCGATGCTCCATCTTTTTGCTCAAGGTTAGCGCACTTGATAGCGCATTGTACCCTGGGTACTTTTCGGAGGATTTGCAAAAACCTAACGCATCGTTCCAAGCCACCCGAACACAACCAAACAACTGAGCTAAACTCTGGCATTGTTGGTCTGTCGGGTAGAATCTGTATTGATAGCGAGCTTTCATCGGGCGTGGTATGATTTATCCGTTAGTTAATTATATTGTACATCAAATGGTAGCCTAATTCCACAAAGAAAGACGTTTCAAATTTACAGGTTAGCTTGGCCTGCGTAATATAGCCTTACGGCAAAGATGCGCTTTGGTCGCCCAGCTATTTTGCTAGCTCCGTTGGTGGAGCGCCAATTGAACCTCTTAAACAATACATAGTAGCAAGAAAAGCCGTCCTAGAAGGACGGAATTTTTACCCAATTTTCTGATAATCGTAAGCAAATACAGCAAACCCGCTGTCTCGAATCTCTCGCAACACCGACCAAATATATCCCAAATTCTCTCCATTACCGTGACTATAAAGTATGGTATATTGAGCTTGGGGGTTAGGAAAATGAACAGCAGAAATTTTCATCCCATTAGCTGAGCTAAGTTTAATAATTTCGCTAGTATCCTGGTAGCCAGCAGCGAGAGGTTGAAAAATCAACCTGCCTGAAAAGAAGACAGCGTAAAAACACTGAAAAGCGTAGATAAAAATTGCCGAACGCAAGACTCGTTTGAGAGAAAATTCCCCAAAAAGTAAACGTTTGATATTTTTCTTATTCCAGTTCACCATCACTAAATGCCCATAGTTTAATAAGATTTAACTGATACTTTTTTACGGCAAGGAATTGACATGACACTAACATACCCCGATGACCTGAAATACCTAGACACTCACGAATACATCCGACTCGAAGGGGAAATCGCCACCATCGGCATTAGCGCCTTTGCAGTTGACCAACTCGGTGATATTGTGTTTCTAGATTTGCCCGAAGTCGGTGCAGGTTTGGAAAAGGGCGAAGCTTTCGGTACAGTCGAGTCAGTGAAAGCCGTTGAAGACTTGAAAGCGCCTGTTACCGGTACAGTCGTAGAACGCAATGATGACATTATAGAGTCTCCCGAAAACTTGGCAGAAGACCCCTATGGCGCTGGGTGGTTGCTAAAAGTCCGCGTTAACAACGCCAGCGAAGTCGATGATGCTTTGTCCGTCGAAGCGTATCGCCAAATGGTGGAAGGGGAATAAAAAAGAGGGGGAGAGGGGGAGAGGGGGAGAGGGGGAAAATCTTTTCTCTTCCTTCTTCCCTCGAACCTCAAACCTCAAAATCAATCCCCCAAATCCTCTACATCTCTTAAATCCGCTACAAAATCCGTTGCGGAACCGCCACATCCGTTAAATCCGTGACAAAATCTGTTGCCGAACTTCCTTTGCGAAATGTTACAAAGTAATAAGAAATCGATTCAGGAGAATCAGCCTTGGTACTTTACAGCCCGCAACTTGAACCCAACCAGCAGCAAAACCTTTCCCCCATCGATGGTTTTGCGGGAAGACACATAGGCCCTTCCCCCAGCGAAATCCAGCAAATGCTAGATGTTTTGGGCATTTCCAGCCTTGATGACTTGATTGACAAAACGATTCCAGCGGCGATTCGCATTTCTCAACCCCTACAGCTTCCCGCAGCCAAAAGCGAGTACGCTGCTTTGGCAGAATTGAAAGAAATTGCTGCAAAAAATCAGGTATTTCGATCGTACATCGGCACAGGATATCACGACTGCATCACACCTCCTGTCATCCAACGAAATATCCTGGAAAATCCCGGCTGGTACACAGCCTATACTCCCTATCAAGCCGAAATTGCCCAAGGGCGATTAGAAGCTTTGCTGAACTTCCAAACGATGATAATCGAGCTCACGGGTTTGGAAATTGCCAACGCTTCCTTACTGGATGAAGGGACGGCGGCGGCGGAAGCGATGACGGTGAGTTACGGCGCTAATAAAAATAAAGCAAAAGCGTTTTTTGTCTCCCAAGATTGTCACCCTCAAACCGTCGAAGTGGTGCAAACTCGCGCTAAACCCCTGGGAATTGAAGTGATTGTCGGCGACCATCAAAGCTTTGAGTGCGATCGTACAATCTTCGGTGCACTCTTGCAATACCCAGCCACCGACGGCGCAATTTACGACTATACCGATTTTATTCGATCGGCACACCAAGTCGGCGCATTAGTCACAGTAGCCGCCGACATTTTGAGCCTTTGCGTGCTCACACCCCCCGGCGAATTCGGCGCAGACATAGCCGTAGGAAGCACCCAGCGCTTCGGAGTGCCGATGGGATTCGGAGGGCCTCACGCAGCCTACTTCGCCACGCGAGAAGAGTTTAAACGGCAAGTTCCGGGGCGAATTGTCGGCGTTTCTAAAGATGTCAACGGCAAATCTGCTTTACGTTTGGCCCTGCAAACTCGCGAACAGCATATCCGCCGCGAAAAAGCAACTAGCAATATTTGTACTGCTCAAGTTTTGCTAGCAGTGATGGCGAGTATGTATGCTGTTTATCACGGCCCGTCTGGACTTAGACAAATTGCTGAACAAGTACGCAGCTTAACTGCAATTTTAGCATCTGGTCTTTCCAGTTTTGGATACGCAATTGGCGATCGACCTTTCTTCGATACTCTGCGGGTAGAATTGGGAGATAAACCACTATCGGAAGTTCTACAAGCCGCTCAAAATCGCCACATTAATCTACGGGTGTTTGATGAAACAACCGTGGGAATTACTCTCGATGAAACTGTCACGGCTGAAGATGTCAAAGAGTTGTGGAAAATTTTTGCACGGGAGAAGGATTATATCAGGGGTGACGGCGAGAATTCTCTGAGCGTTCCGCTGAATGCAGACGCTTTCACTTCCTATATGATGTTACCTGATTTTTGCGATCGCACAACCAGCTATCTCACCCATCCAGTTTTCAATAGCTACCACTCCGAAACTGAACTGTTGCGCTATATGCACCGTTTAGAAGCCAAGGATTTATCGTTAAATACATCGATGATTCCCTTGGGTTCTTGCACAATGAAACTAAATGCAACATCAGAGATGCTGCCGGTAACTTGGGCGGAATTTGGTAACATACATCCCTTTGCACCCCGCAACCAAACTCGCGGCTATCAAATGATGTTCGTGCAACTAGAACAGTGGCTAGCAGAAATCACCGGTTTCGCCGGAATTTCCTTGCAGCCAAACGCTGGTTCCCAAGGCGAATACGCGGGATTATTAGTAATTCACCAATACCATGAACACCGAGGCGAATCTCACCGCAATATCTGTTTAATTCCGCAGTCAGCCCACGGCACAAATCCAGCTAGCGCCGTAATGGCGGGGATGAAAGTAGTCGCTGTCGAGTGCGATTTTCAGGGAAATATTGATGTCGCCGACTTGCAAAAGAAAGCCGATAAGCACAAGAATGAACTCGCTGCTTTGATGGTAACATATCCATCTACCCACGGCGTTTTTGAGTCAGAAATTAAAGAAATTTGCGAAATTGTCCACAACTGTGGCGGACAAGTTTATATGGACGGCGCAAATATGAATGCTCAAGTTGGATTGTGTCGCCCCGGTGATTTTGGTGCTGATGTTTGTCACTTGAATTTGCACAAAACTTTCTGTATTCCCCACGGTGGTGGCGGGCCAGGCATGGGGCCGATTGGAGTCATGTCTCATTTAGTGCCTTTCTTACCTGATGTTTCGGGAGATTCAAACGGGGTGAAAGATGGCAATTCTATAGGTGCTGTTTCGGCTGCGCCTTGGGGAAGTGCTAGCATTTTGACTATTTCTTGGATGTACATTCGGATGATGGGAGGAGTCGGTTTAACTGATGCGACAAAAGTTGCAATTCTTAATGCTAATTACATGGCGCATCGGTTAGAATCGTATTACCCGGTTTTGTACAAAGGGAAATCTGGTTTAGTAGCACATGAGTGTATTCTGGATTTGCGCTCGCTCAAAAAATCTGCTGCGATCGAAGTTGATGATATCGCTAAACGGTTGATGGATTATGGCTATCATGCGCCGACGGTTTCGTGGCCAGTTGCTGGTACAGTAATGGTGGAACCGACGGAAAGCGAATCGAAGCAGGAATTAGACCGTTTCTGCGATGCGATGATTGCGATTCGAGGCGAAATTGCGGAGATTGAAAATGGTAATGTGGACGCGCAAAATAACGTCTTGAAAAATGCGCCGCATACCGCAGAATCTCTGATGGTTGATGAGTGGAATCGTCCTTATACTCGCGCGCAAGCTGCTTATCCGACTCCTTGGACTCGCGAATATAAGTTCTGGCCTGCGGTGGGCCGGATAGATAATGCGTTTGGCGATCGCAATTTTGTCTGTTCTTGTTTGCCAATGGAGGCTTACACTTAAGGTTAAGTAACTCTCTTTGGGTGCGAAATTAGGCCTTAGATGCCCCCTAGCCCTCCTTAATAAGGGGGGCACAGGAAGCAATCAAAGTCCCTTTTTTACGGGGGTTAGAGACTCAACTGGGGGGCGAGAAACCCGGTTTCTATGAGATTTTACGCTTAATCACGAGAAATCTACGAATAAACCGGATTTCTGAGATCGCAAGCGCGCTGGAAAATTATTAATAAAAATCCAAAAATTCCCAAATAAAATAACCAATGAATGCAAGATTTTTGTGGCGATCGCCCTCCAAGACACCACGCTGGATTATTCTAGTATTATTAGGCGTTTTGGCGACTGTGGCAGCGACAGCAACAGCCGCCTACTTCAGAAGCGCGATCGCCCAAAACAGTGTATCTTTATCTGTAGACGTTACAGCCGATCGACATTCGATCAGTCCCGACATCTACGGTATGAACGATTTGATTGATCCATCCCTCGCCAAAGAGTTAGCAATTCCGGTAGCACGTTGGGGAGGAAATCAAACCAGCCGCTACAACTGGTTAGTCGATTCTTCCAACAGTGGCGATGACTTTTTTTTCGTAGGTGGCGGCGATAATAAAAAGCCCATTCCCGGCGATTCGAGCGACAAAATGGTCAAAACTAACCGCAATAACGGTAGCAAAAGCATCGTTACCATCCCGATGATTGGCTATGTAAATAAGTTTAGCACTTGGAACTGCGGCTTTCGAGTATCCAAATACGGCGCGCAAGAAAAAACAAATCCCTACATTTTTCCCGAAGGCGATAAGTGCGGCAACGGGAAGCGTCCCGACGGCACTTTAATTACTAATAATAACCGCCTTGATGTTAGTATTGTTAGCAATCCAGCTTTCCAGAAACCTTGGGTTAAACATTTAGTTAAAACCCACGGTACTGCTGAATCAGGCGGCGTGCAAATTTATCAAATGGATAACGAACCAAGCGGCTGGGGAAACACTCACCGCGATGTTCATCCAGAACCGATTAGTTATGACGAATTGCGCGATCGCACTTACCAATATGCGTCAATGGTAAAAGCCACAGATCCCACCGCTAAGGTACTCGGCCCCTCGGATTTCGGCTGGCCTGTTTATCTGGATTCGGGAGTAAAGGGCGATCGGGAAAAACACGGCGGTGTCTGGTTTGCGCGGTGGTACTTGCAACAAATGCGCGCTTACGAACAGCAAAAAGGTGTTCGGATTCTCGACTATTTCGACGAACACTACTATCCTGTCGTCGATGACCTCTGTGTCGCGAATTGTCCCGCCGGCGATGCTAAGACGCAAGCAGCCCGGTTGCGATCGACTCGTTCTCTGTGGGATAGCACCTACACCGATGAAAGTTGGATTGGTAAATACAATCCGCCCCTAACAATTATTCCCCGGTTTCGAGAGTGGGTAAAGCAGGATTATCCAGGTACAAAAGTCGCGATTACTGAATACAATTGGGGCGGTTTGGAGTCGATAAACGGCGCGTTGACTCAAGCCGACATCCTGGGGATTTTTGGGCGAGAACAACTCGATTTAGCGACGTTGTGGGGGCCTCCGAAGTCTTCTGAACCGGGTTCCTATGCCTTCCGAATCTACATGAATTATGACGGCAAGGGTGGTAAGTATGGCGATACTTGGGTGCGATCGCACAGCACAGATCAAGAACTTTTGTCAATCTACGGAGCCGATCGCACTAGCGACGGTGCTTTGACGCTGGTAATCATTAATAAAACCAGTCAAAACTTGACCAGCAACTTGAGTCTGAAAGGATTTAACCCAGGTGCCACAGCTCAAGTTTACAATTACAGTGAGGCGAATTTGCGGGCGATCGTCCGTCAGAGCGATTTAGGTGTCAGTGATACTGGATTCCAGGCAACTTACCCGGCTAATTCTATGACTTTGGTGGCTATTCCCAAGGCTTAATCTCCCCTCTTATTCTTAGTCCGCGCACCATCCGGACTTTGTATGTGTAGTAGCGGTTTCAACCGCCGAGTATAAAAGGGGTTTTAAACTATTAAGCATCGACCATCCAAGCAATACACTGTTGCATTTGATTTCGCATGGTTGCTCGATCGGCATTATACCTGCGGCCGTGTCCAGGCAACACCCACTCAAAGTCATAATTAGCCAAATTTTGCATAGATTTAATTTGTTCCGTCCAAGAATACCAACAGGCATTACGAAAACCAATTAGCTGCTGCAAATTGTCCGACCAAGCCAGATGATCGCCGCTAAACAAAAACTGATGATTATAAAGTAAAACTGTGTGACCTTTCGTGTGACCAGGTACGGAAATAATCAACAAATCATCTGCTATTTGATGCGGTTCGCTGCCCGATAATTGAATTTCTACATTGCGAGTATCCGCGTTAATTTCGTCAGCATGAAGAATGCGATCGCACCCAAAATGGTCGCGGTATTTTTGATGGTCTGCTACGTCGTCGCGGTGAGTCAAATACAGATAGCGAATGCCGCCCATTGCTTCTATGTTTTTGACTAGCGGCGGCACAAAACGGGGAGAATCAACTAAAATGTTGCCTTCTGGGCGGACAATTAAATAGCTAGCCGCGCCGTAGGATTTCTCGGAATGATAGCCGCAATGGTAAACATTTTCTGCTACTAACGCGGGCAAATTTTGCTGAGCTTCTTTGATGTTTTTCGGCTTTTCAACAGTGCCGATCGAACTTGTGGGACAGGACAAAAGAGCCGCGAGCGATCGCATTTCTTCAGTTTCATTAGTTGGCTGCTGGTAAACCGCAGACTGTTCTCCGGCTTGAGTAAATACTTCTGGTGCCATCCACCGACAAGTATCGCAGTCAATGCAGCTACTGTCTACATAAAAATTACCGCTGATATTTTCGGGGCGACGCAAATTTATATGAGCCATTTTTTTCACCTTTTAATCACAAATCAGGGCGAGAAGTCCACAATAGAAAAAGATCGGGGCGGCGTCGAAGCCCACCCCACAATAATTCAGCTTTCGGGGCGGCGTCGAAGCCCACCAGAATTCAACTTTCTTGTGGAACGGGCAAGATGCCCGTTCCTCAGAATACTACCAACTCAAAGTTCCAATTCTACTACTACTTCTGGCCCGCTGGAAAAGCACCCGCTTTCACCGCCACAGTCACAGGTTGTCCGCCGCGGTTCAACTCAAGCTGCATATCGCTGCCCACTGTACTTTTCTCGACAATTTGCTGTACGCTGCCAGCATCGCTGACTTCTGCACCGTTGATTTTCTTGATCACATCGGCAACGCGAATTCCAGCTTGTGCCGCCGGAGAATCTTTGGCAATTCCCAAAACTAACACGCCTTTATCTTCAGTCAGCCTCAATTTTGGGTTCGGATTTTTATTGAATTCTGTTTTGACTTCGGGAGTAATACTCAACATCCGAATGCCGAGATAGGGATGTTCGGCTTTTCCTGTTGTTACTAATTGGTCGGCAATTTGTTGGGCGCGATCGATCGGAATCGCAAAACCCAATCCTTGGGCCCCTTGAATAATCGCCGTATTCATGCCGATAACTTGACCGCGCTGGTTCAGCAAAGGCCCGCCGGAATTGCCGGGATTGATTGCAGCATCGGTTTGAATAAAGCTGACGCGCTTGTCGGGAACGCCCACATCGGCGCTAGAACGGCCTGTAGCGCTAATGATGCCCACAGTCACGGTATTGTCCAAACCCAGGGGATTGCCGATCGCGATCGCCCATTCTCCCGGCTGTATTTCTTCAGATTTGCCCAAACTCACCACAGGCAAATTGGTAGCTTCAATTTTGACAACAGCCACATCAGTAACTGTATCTACGCCTAAAACTTTGCCGACAAATTCGCGGCCATCCTTCAGTTTTACCGTCACCGTATCCGCGCCATCAACAACGTGAGCGTTAGTCAAAATGCGACCGTCGGAACCAAAAACAAAACCCGAACCCGAACCCCGTTCTACCCGATTTCCCGGTTGAATGGGAGATTCCGAACCGAAGAAGCGACGGAACTGCTCCGGGATCTCATCTGGAACTTGGTTCTTTACCGTCCGAGACGAATTGATCCGCACCACTGCCGGGCCGACTTCCTGCACAACTTTAGTAACAAAATTAGAGTCTTGAGAGGGCAGTATATTTGCAGGCAATGCTGAGATTGGTGCTGTATTTGAAGGTTCAGCTTTGATGGCGTTAGAACTTCCAGGAACTTGAGCAGTTAGGGCGTTGCAGCCGACAGTTGCGGTGGATGCGAGCAAAACTAGGGATAAAAAAGCAAGTTTTTTAGGCAAAGAAAAACCGCGAGAAGGTTGAGTTTGATTAGACTTTTGGGGGGTTGACATAGTATTAATTTGGTGAGAAAATGGGCGAGAGTTATAATTATGATCTGGCATTTTTAGCACCTACTGTAATTAAATTAGAACTCAAGGTTCTTTAATTTTAATTCAAGCATTTGTGAGATGTGCTTGACTGGTGGGGTTTACCCTACACGGTGGGGTAAAAACCGGACTGTGGCAGGCAAATTATTGATTTTAGCTGGTAAGCGCGATCGAGCTTTTGTCAGCACTGGCGAATTGCCGCAGCCTGCGATAATACAAACTACGCTAGCAGCACCGGATATTCCGCATTTCTGGCAAAATCTTCATAATATCTCTTGCAAAAGTCCTTTTAATCAAATTTTTGCACGGGCAAGATGCCCGTGCCACAAAAATATTTTTTTCTGTGGAACGGGCCGGAGAGCCCGTTCCTACCTATTTTTGCAAGAGGTCTATAATATCTCTTGCAAAAGGCGCAAAATATCTTGAAAGACATCTGCCTTGATCTGCCTTGATCTGCTGTTGAGCTATTAATCAAAAACTTATGCAATAAATCTATAGAATCAGCCCATCATGTCCGATCGATCGCAATCAAATTCGTCCTCACTACTAACGTTAATCTAAAATAGTATTATTGCTCCCTAGACTCAATGGAACTAACCGCATCAATTTCCTTCGACTTATTCCTTGAGATTTCCAAAGTATCAACAGTATTCTTAATAAAACCAGCCATCGGCACAGCAACTAACAAACCTGCTACTCCCGCCACCTTAACCCCCACCAGCAGCGCCACTAAAATCCACACGGGATTGAGGCCGATAAAACCGCCTAATAACCGAGGAGCAATCCCACTTTCAATTACTTGCTCGATTACTGTAGCGACAACTAAAACGGTGACGCCCAGCCAAAAGTTGTTTAATGTGATCAGCAAACTGACAATGCAAATACTAAAAGGTGCCCCGAAGGGAATCATCGTCATTACACCGACACCCAAACCGAACAGCAGCCCGAAGGGAACTCGCAAAATTAAAAAAGCCACAGTCATCGACAGTCCCATCAAACCCGCCAAAGTTGCTTGTCCGACGAAGTAGTTGTGGAAGCTTCGCGCCAGCAACTGTCGCAATTGCAGGCTCTGTTTGGAGGGAAACCATTTAAACAAGCCTTCCCAGACGCGATCGCCATGCAAGAGCAAGTAGAATGTTAGGACTATTGTCAGCAGAAAATTCACCAGACTGTCTGCCGCACCCAAGCCAAATTTGAGTATTTCGCCAGTGAGAGACTGCAATTGAGTTGAAAGTCGATCGCTCAATTGAGTAGTCAAACCCCTAACATCAATGCGGAGATTACGATTTTCCGCCCACTTGTGGAACGCTTCCATCTGTTCTGTACCCGAAACTATCCAAGTCGGTAATCGAGTCGCCAGTTCAGTGATTTGGTTCAGCAAAATCGGAGCCAGAGTCACACCTAAAACCACCAATATCAGTAAAGTTACCAACAATACCGCCAACACAGCCCGATCGCGTTTCAAGCCGTATTTGCGCAAAAAACGCACTGGATAATCTAGCAAAAAAGATAACACTGTAGCGATTACCAAAACTGTAACCAGCGCGCGAAAATATTCAAATACTAGGAGAGCTAACCAACAGTTGAGTACCGCTAGCGGAAATAACAATCCGTAAGTCCACCACTGCGGCAGTTTAGTCAAACGTTTCATCTAAGTTAACCGAGTTAAAATGTGAGATGCAAGATGTGAGATTGACCAAAGCACAAGGGATTTAAGCCCCCACCTTTAGGTGGATTGTTTTTAGGCTGGGGATTTAAGCCCCAACCTAAAAACTTCACTGTCAACTGTCAACTGTCAACTGTCAACTGTTAAGCTGCTATTCGCCGTTCTCCGTTAACCATTTCATTGGGCATTTAATTTATACCAGCCTGCTGAAAATCCCCAGTTTCTCGACAAACACCGGAAATAGGGCTGCTGGCAGGTAGTGCCTGCCACAACCATATTAGATCGTTTCCGCTGAGATGGATATATTACCTGCGGAATAACTAGACCTCTTGCAAAAGTCCTTTTAATCAAATTTTGGAACGGGCTCTCCGGCCCATTCCACAAGAAAAAAAAAATTGTGGGATGGGCATCTTGCCCGTCCTAGCTATTTTTGCAAGAGGTTTACTTATTTTTTGCTGTTGAGATTACAGCGGTTTGCAGCTTAAAAATCAAGCTTTTTCCCCATGCCGTTCGAGAGCTAATTGAATTAAACGGTCTACTAATTCAGGGAAAGAAATGCCGTCCGCTGCCCACATTTGGGGATACATACTGGTAGCTGTAAAGCCGGGAAAAGTGTTAATTTCGTTAATCAAAACTTCTCCGGTTGATTCAACATAGAAAAAGTCTACTCGCGCTAAACCTGCTGCATCTACAGCCAAAAATGCTTGCACAGCCATTTCTTGGATTTGCGAGACGATCGCACCGCTGACTTTTGCCGGAATTGAACACTCGGATTGTCCCTGGGTATATTTAGTTTCGTAGTCGTAGAAATCGCTTTGAAAAGTAATTTCTCCCACGGTTGAAGCTGTGGGGTTGTCGTTGCCTAAAACTGCACATTCTAACTCTCTAGCAACCACACCCGCTTCAACAATTATCCGCCTGTCGTAGCTGGCGGCGCTGTCGAGAGCGGCTTCTAATTCAGCGCGCGATCGAGCCTTAGAAATTCCCACAGATGAGCCCAAATTGGCAGGTTTGACAAAGCAAGGATAGCCCAAAGCCACTTCAATTTTGTCGCACAGTTTGGGGAAAACGCAAGGATTCGACCAGATTTCGGAACGATTGACAGCGATGTATTTTACCTGCGGCAAACCTGCGTGAGCAAAAGCCATTTTCATCGCTATTTTATCCATCCCCACCGCCGAACCCAAAACCCCGGAACCGACAAAAGGAACTTGCAATAATTTCAGCAATCCTTGCACCGTACCGTCTTCGCCGTTAGGCCCATGCAAAACCGGGAACCAAACATCTACTGCATTAAAACTGGGAAATTGGGGAGAGTCGTTTCCTTGTCCTGGTTCCTCTATTTCCAGAGGTTTTCCGGTGGCTAAGACTTGTTGAGGTAATGTTCCCGACAGCCAGCGGCCGTCTTTTTGGATGTAAAAGGGCAGAACTTCGTATTTAGAGGCATTTTCGTCAGCAGCGAGGGCGCGGGCGATCGCCCGCGCCGAACTAATCGAGACTTCATGTTCGCCCGATCGCCCGCCGAAGAGTAACCCAATCCGCATCTTCGTCATTTTTCCATACTCCCGGTACTTTTTGACAAATATACACGCAGAGAGCGCAACTAAGGCACATACGAACCGCTTTAAGACTACTTATCTCAACCCTTCCACCCTTCCTCTGTGTCCTCTGCGCTCTCTGCGGTAAAAAAATCACATCTTCTTAGAAAAGTTCACCAGTAAGCCGTCCCCTCTCTCATTCCGGTGCTATTTAAAGGATTTCCCCTGTCAAACTAAAAGCGCGAATATCTGTAATTTTCACCGGCACAGTTTTACCAGCCAATTCAGCGATATCGCCCTTAAAGAATGTGAGACGATTACCGCGAGTACGCCCCATCACCTGAGTTGGATCTTTAAGATTCTGAACTTCCACCAAAACCTCCTCAATGCGCCCGAAATAGCGCTGTGAGCGCTCCATAGCGGTTGTACTGACGACATGATTTATGCGTTGCAGGCGATCGGCCTTCACATCCTCACTCAACTGATTTTCCCACAAAGCAGCCGGCGTACCAGGGCGAGGCGAATAAGCCGCAGTATTCACCAAATCAAAACCAACATCTTCGATCAACTTCAAAGTCTTCTCAAACTGCGCCTCCGTCTCCCCCGGAAAACCCACAATCGCATCAGCCGTAATCGAAGCATCCGGCATATAACGGCGAATCATATCAACAATTCGCAGATATTTCTCCTGAGTATAACCACGAGACATCGCCTTCAAAATTTCATTATCGCCAGACTGAAAAGGCACATGAAAATGTTCGCAAACCTGTGGCAATTCCGCACAAGCCCGAATCAACCTTTCATTAAAATAGCGAGGGTGGCTAGTAGCAAATCTGAGGCGATCGACCCCAGGAACATCCCGAACAAAATAGAGCAAATCCGTCAAAGTATGCTGATTGCTGCCATCCGGTTTTGTCCCCGGCAAATCGCGACCATAAGCATCAATATTCTGCCCCAACAAAGTCACTTCCTTATAACCTTGACGGCCCAACTCCTCCATTTCAGCCCGAATAGCTTCCGGGATTCGAGACTGTTCAACCCCGCGAACATTCGGCACAACACAATAAGTGCAGCGTTCATTGCAGCCATAAATCACATTCACCCAAGCAGTCACCTTACTATCGCGACGAGGCTTAGTAATATCCTCCATAATCTCCACAGCTTCAGTCGCCACAACCTGATTTCCCTGAAAAACTTGTTCCAGCAAATCTTCAAGTCGGTTAGCGTGTTGCGGGCCCATTACTAAGTCCAATTCCGGCACTCTGCGTAATAGCGCTTCACCTTCCTGCTGCGCCACGCATCCAGCGACAACTAAAGTTAAACCGGGTTCTTTGCGCTTGCGATGAGCTTGCCTTCCGAGATTAGAATAAACTCTTTGTTCAGCATTATCGCGAATTGTGCAAGTATTGTAGAGAATCAAACTAGCTTCGTTCGGGTCTTCCGAGAACTCAAAGCCCATATTTTCCAAAATGCCAGCCATCCGTTCCGAATCGGCTTTATTCATCTGGCATCCGAAAGTAGTAATGTGATAGCGGCGGGGTTTAACGGTCATGGACAGTACAGATAATTTTTCAGTGCAGGCAGATTTTGCCATTGTGGTAATTTTTTCACCAGCAGAGATATTCTCAACCCGCTCTTACATTATAGGATAGTTGTTGTTGGAGAAACTGCTGTATTTTTGAATAAAAGAAGATACATTGCTTGTTTTGGTAACACATGGGTAACAATTTTAATTTTATAGCCTCGAAAAAAATGATTAATTATACTGAATGGTTCACGGAACACACCAATGGTAAAATTCAGATTAATAGTACAGTAATATACAAATCTTTATCCCTTGAAGTGGTCGAGATGTTAGATAGTAATTTATCTGTTAATGAAATTATTGAGTGGATCAGAAATAAGACACGAGAAGTTTTTAGCACTATCTATAATAAAAATCCTGAAGTGGGTGCTCTGAACAACGCTACAGGAAGATGGAATGAATTTATAGCAACTAGCTTGTTGTCAGAAATTGTATTGAATATAAATAAAGATAATGATGCTTGTAGCGCGGTCTTTTGTTTGCCAAACTCACAATCACAAAAAGAAGGTTCTGAGGAATCATCTTCAAAATTTGTAAGTTTATTCAAAAGTAGTGAATTTGCATCTGGAGAACCTCTAGCTAAACTTGCTCCTTTTAAAGACTATATTTTTATGCCCAGTCCTGATTATATTATTGTTGTACTTGGTAAGAGTGATGTTGCAACCTCTATTCACCATCTTTTAGAACAACAAGTAAAAATTCCTGATAATTTGGGATTGTACAAATTTTTAAAAGGAAAGTTACAATTAGAACAAGTAAAAGCGGCCGTTTCGCTTAAAACTTCAAACCGTCCAGATCGCCGATATCAACCTTTATTCGAGGCCGCTATGATTAAATCAATGGGGTATCTTTTGCATCAAAATTGGCAATATTATATGGTAGCCAGTAAGTTAACTTCTGCGGATAGGACTATATTTAGAACAGCAGTTGCTCCTCATAGTATAGCACTAGAACAAAACTTCAAACTTGTTGACGGCACATACCTGTACGCTAGAAAAACAGATTTAATACCTTTAGTTGAAGCGGCTCTTAGACAATAGCTAAGTGTATGTTTTTTCAAGAAACTTCAAAGGTAACTCTAACTGTTTATTTAGGGGAAGTGGCAGCTCATAATGCCATTGTTTTGTTTCTAAAAAATCAATAATTGTTTGAGCAATTCCTTTAGATGCTAAGTAAGGAACCCCATTTCCCACTGTTTTAAACATATTACTTAATGTCATGTTTTTTGGCAGAGCAAACTCTTTTGGCAGCGACTGAATAGCCAGTGTTTCAGCAACAGAAAGCCTGCGAACTTTGTAAGGGTGCAAGTGAACTTCGTTATTGCCGTAACAAGCTGTCGGCGAATAACGCCATCGGTGCAAACGCTTGAAAGATTTTTTTGAATCGTCTCCCTCCTCGACCTCCGCAAACCTTTTAATACCTGCTCTAGGTTGAAAATAATGTTCAGCATTAGGATGGTTGAGAACGTCATTTTTTTGAAACCAAAACTCTACCGTTAACTCTTGAGGAATGCCATCTGGACAAGGTAATAAAGCATCGCCTGCAAAGAGATTTCTCTGAGGCCAAGGATAAGCAAAAACTTCGGGTTTTGGATGTACTATTTCACTGTGCCAAGGAAATAAACTTTCCGGCAACATTGAGCTATTTTCATCTAAGGAAATTCCCAGATTTTTAATGATATTTTTTCTAAACCCAATCAAAATAATTCGGTCTCTATCTTGCGGGACACCGTATTCGATCGCATTTATTAACCTTTCCACAAAAACATATCCCGAATCAGCCAACTTAAGCTTTAGTTCGTCGTAAAAAGCTTTATGCTTTTTGGTTCTCCACAAACCTTTGACATTTTCAAACAAAAAGAAATCCGGCTGCTGCTGACAAATCAATTCAATGTACGAAGCTGAAAGTTGACCTTTATCTCCTTCCTGACCTCGGTTTTTGCCACCAATCGAAAAATCAGGACAAGGTGGCCCCGCGATAAATCCCACAATATCATGATTCTTCCGAGCATCCTGCATTAATTCCCGCAGACGAGAAGCTGGTTTTCCAGCTACAAGTCGAGTGACATCTGCTTCCTCTGCTTCGCAGTATCCGTATTCTGGTAGTGGCAAATTCAGACACTGCCGAGAGTAGCGGTATGCTTGCATAAAAGGTGGGAAAATTTCATTGACATAAGCTACATTAAAGCCGCTTAATTCAAAACCGAGGTCAAGGAATCCCGAACCGGAAAAAAACGAGAATATACAGGGAGAACGGTACATTGAATGATGCCAGCAATTTTCAACAAAGCTTATTATAAACTGTTTATGGTACGCAATGCACAATTTACTTGCGGACTTTATATCATTTCTTAAAAGCCTTAGCCGCGCGCCGGACACGGCAATGACGTTTGCCTACTGAAATAGGGGAAACCACGGGGGGATTGCCCCTACAACTCCCAACTATGCTTAAAACCATTGGCCACCTCGGAAGCGCCAGTAGGGAAATAAAATTCGCATTAGTGTTTGCGATGCCAGATAAATAGCCAGCCATACCAAACTATAATGTAAAACAAAAGCTGCCAAGTCAAAATCTTGGGCAGGTATTCCGGGCAAACCGATAATTTTGATTAAAAATAATACAAAAAGTGCTTCCCAAATCCCGGCGATCAATTGAAACGCGCCTGGCCAATCTCGATCCCAGCGAAACTTTTGGATGTAGATATATAAGACATCCCAGCCGATGCCAAAAATTGCTAAATAACCTAATATCAAGAAAAAACTTGAGCCGGATTTGGAAGTAATTAAACCTAGAAAAAAGGGTAGCGTTACTAAAAAGCCTACGGTTGCAAATAGCAATAACCGAGTTTGCCAGCGGCCGAATAAGGTGGGAGTCATTCGATTTTATATTTTGAATTTTGAATTTTAGATTGAATGGGTAAATTGTAGAATTTTGGATTTTAGATTATGGATTGAAGGCGAAGTTAGTTATCATAAGACTTTGACAATTAAAATCAGCACTACGAAGGAATTTTACCAATCTTTCCTTCTTCCTTCTTCCTTCTTCCTTCTTTCTTCTTCCTTCTTCCTTCTTCCTTCTTCCTTCTTCCTTCTTTTTCAATTTAACCGGGAGATTTATTTAAAATCCACTTTAACCATTGTACAAACGATCGCCAAACGTTCAATTTTCCAACACCCGGAGCTCCATTAGCGGCCAGACTTTCAACGGAACGCAGGGCGGCGTACTGCAATCCCAGAAAGCTGTCTACGGGCGCGTAAGGCCCGCCCAAAGTAATCGCGCCCGCTGTGTATACCCGGCCTTCTCCGTGAAGAGGGGAAGTGTTACGCAATTCGGGTACTTCAAAATCGTTGTTCACGCTCAAACGCCCCAAACCGTTGAGGGGCAGATTGTAGTGGGCTACTAAATCCTCTAACAGGGGACTGGTTTTCACCTTAGCGTCCAAACCCGTCGCGTCAATGATAAAATCAGCTTCTAACTTAATTTGCCCCTTGAGATCCTTTTCCCCAATGTAAGTCACCGTGCGGTTTTGACTGTCGCGATCGACTTTCTCGACTTCCCCGAAGGTAATTTGATACCATCCTTGACTTAAACCTTCTTTAACAATACGCCGCCAGTCGTTGCGATTGGCTGTAGTAGTGCCGCCCCAGTCGGATAGAAACTGCGGGCGCAATTCGGGTTTGGCTTTTTCCAAAAGTACGCGGAGCTCCCCGCCCCAGCAGGCTTTCGGCCAGTTGAAAGGTTGAAATTCATAGTGATTTTCGACTTGTCGCTCAGCCCGATCGAATTTGTTACCTTGAGGTTTAGCCGATCGCATCAAATGCAATACTTGAATATTGGCATTCCGTTGTCGCGCTTCATAAATCCGCTGCACCACCCGCGAAGCCACAATCCCCCGCCCTCTAATCAATACGCTGCCGCCCCTCGCTTCCAACTTTTCGTAAACACCGTCGTGGCTTTCGTAAGCGTTGACAACCGATTCAAAATCCTGAGTTTTTTCGCGATACTCTTGCAAGTCTGGCAAAAATTGAATGGCGGGATAGCCGGTGGCTAAGTGTACGTATTTGGCGATCAAAAAAGCATGATCTCGTTGGTTGGCATTCGATCGAGAATAAGCGATCGCGTACCTGCCGTCATCTGTCTTCCGAATTCCCCGCACTCTCCCGTAGCGAAACATCTGATTCCATCCGATACGCGCAGTTTCCCTGTCAATCGAATCAAACACATTCCCGGCGCGCGGCGTATAAGTTTCGGCAAAAGTCGGTTCCGCAAACACCTGCCACATCAACTTTAGCGACACAATCAACCGCCCTTTCAGCAATTCCTGCCAAGCTTCTCGCAAAGCATAGGGAGGCCAGCCCCAAATGTTGTCTGGACAAGCATCAGAATTCGATCGCAGCCGTTCGTGCAGCGGAATTTGAGAATTTAAGCATAACCGACGGTAGCGCGCGTAAGGCTGCTCTTCCATGCCCAAAACTGCAATTCGATCGACCTTAACACCGCAAATTCTCAGCAAATCCACCCAAATCAAGCTGCCCAAACCGCCACCAACAGCAGCCCAATCAACTTCTGCCACAGGGAGTCCCATCGATTGGAGCGATCGCATTGTCACTTGATTCGCGTGCAAAAATGCGATCGGCGGAAATTCTCCCTTACCCTTACTATTGGTTTGAGGAAGTGGCGACACGATTTGTGGCCACAACGCGGGGTCTAGCCCATTGGTCTGCGGGTTAAAAAAAATGTGAGAATTGACAGACTGGGTTTCTGTGGAATTAACAGCAAATGAAATGGCGATCGCACAGGGCCCAAGTTGCAGCATATCCCCATTTGCTAGGATGCACCGGGTTTGGCGGATGCCGTTGACAAAAGTACCGTTGCGGCTGCCCGTGTCAGTGACTATAATACTGTCGCCTTCGGTGGCAATCACAGCGTGAAACCGAGAAACTTGACTGCTTTTGAGGAGAATTCGAGAAACTCGTTCCCCGTTAATTGTGGTGGGCATAGCTTCAAAATTTCGTCCCAAAGCGATGGGCAATTCGAGTATCGGGGAGCGACAATCCCCCGTAGCTGTATCATTCCAAGTCAGTCGCAGGCGCAAGGGTTGAGGATTCATTATTATTTTTTAAACATCAGCCGTCGGCTTTGAGCTTTCTGCCGAAAAAGATGTTTGAATTTGAGAGATTTGATTTGAGATTTTGGATTGAATGCAATCGGGAACGACAAAATCGGGTTTTTTAATCCCTTGACTTTGTTCAAAACCTGAATCAAAGTTAAAAAATCGGTTTTTTGGGTTTTGATGTAGCAATGTGTAGGCGAAAATTAGTCGCGGGAAATGGCACAATCCTAGCATTAGCGATGTTTGATTGTCGATCGGGCGATCGTCTAATTATCCCTTTTTTTCTCCCCTCAAGGAGACAGCACCACACTCACCGCCGCCGCCAAAGAAGTGCCGCACCACGGACACCCTGCACTCAACTGCGCGTAAGGCGAAACGCGGCTGCATTTGGGACACTGCAAACCGTAGGTGGAAGGCTGCGTCGCTGGGGAAGAAATTTGCACCGGAAGCGCAGGCAGCAAAACTGTCAGTGGCGCAGCTACCTGCATCTCCGTCACCTCTACCACCTCGATATGCACTTTGCCTAAATGGATACGGCTGTCGGATTTCAATGTTGCTTCGCCCGATGCGAGAATTTTTCCGTCTACCAGGGGCGGATTGCTGGCGCGCAAATTCCGCACTGCATACTGCTGCAATTCCTGATTAAAAAATATTTCGACGTGCAACCCCGATACACTGGAATCGGAAAATACTATATCGCACTTCGCTGGGTCGCGCCCAAGTCTGACGGTTCCCGGATTTTTGCTGGGCTGTCCGTTTTGAATCGTCTGAGTTTGACGCACCCCAGCCTCTGTCCATGTTAAATTGAGCTGGTTTGTCATGGTTCTCTTGTTTCCTTAAATATTTGACACTCTCAGCGCTAAAGCGACTGAGATTCTTAAGAAATTGCTTCCTTAATATCCCTATTGCTAGGGTTCCCAAACTCACCGCGTTTACTCTTTGAGCGCGGTGATATCTTTTGGGCGTTTAGGTGTTGAACACCAAGTTTCGCGGAGTCCCCACGTACTATTGACAAAGCTCGATCTCTGATGGTTTTTGCAGCGCCAATATCGGCGTGTTCGTGATAGCCACATTCAACGCATATGAACTTTTCACCATGCCGATTGGACTTATCTGTATGACCACAATTTCTACATTCTTGGCTAGAGTGTTTGGGATTAATTTTAATTACAATTTTTCCTTGCTTTGCAGCCAGATACTCAATCTTTAAAACTAAATCACCCCAACCTGCATCAGAGATAGCGCGATTTAAACCTTTTTTCCTGGATTGCCCATTCTTGAGAAATCTACCTTTGTCAGTTTTCACCTTGCATCGGCGCATCATCCCAGAAATATTCAAATCTTCCAGGGCAATTACATCGGCGTTGCGAGACACAATCTTGTTCGCAACTTTCCACTGATAAGATTGCCGTTTATCACGGATATTTTGATGAAATTGCCCAACTCTAATAGCCGCTTTTTTGCGGTTTTTGCTACCTTTAATCTTACGGCTAACTCGCCTTTGTCTAATCCTTAAAGTACGCTTTGCCTTTTTGGTGGTTGAGAATCTGGGATTATCAATCTGATATCCATCAGACAGATGTACCAGTTTTGTAATCCCTAAGTCACAGCCAATTATTTTAGCGACATCATCAAGAGGTTTAGGGATGTAATCAGGAATAGATTTATCTTCTATTCTGATGGAAACATACCAACCATTTTGGCGCATTCTAACCGTACAAGCCTTGATGGTAAAGCCATTAGGGATGGAGCGGGAATTATGAAACCGCATCCAACCCACTTTTGGTAAGTAGATTTTACTTCCTTGTAATTTCACACCCATTACAAAAGTAAAAGATGTAAAATTACTGCGGCTTTTAAACTTAGGAAACCCTCTACCTTCAAAAAAGTTTTTGTAGGCGATATCTAATCGTTTAACATTTTGCTGTAAAACAGTTGAATCTATCCCGCCATACCAAGGTCTAGCAATCTTCAATTCTGGCAATGCTGTAATTTGAATATCTCCCGCGCTTCTTCGAGGATTTTTGACCTTGCCTTCTTTGTCAAACTTCGAGTCTTTCCAGGGATTGCCTGTGGCGCCATTCTTGCTCACAAAACTGGTTAATGGGCAAGCTTCGCTTTTGGTTCGGAGATCGGAGTAATTGCCTTGGATGAATTGCTGATTGTATTGGGTAATTCTGTCACCTAAGCACCAATTATATTGGCTTCGTAACATATCTACCCAATTCGCTATCTTTAGGCATTGTGTTTGATTAGGACGCAACTTATAGATATAGTTTGTCAGCATTTTCTCTCACCTCCTTGTTTATATATTAATGCTTTTTGTGACTTAAAACATTAAGAATTAAAAAGATTCACGGCGGTTTTAACCGCCCGTGCCGCTTACATCTCATGGCTAAAGCCGATGAGTTTTCCGCTTGCCGAACTATTTTGATAAAAATCTTACAAATAAGATAGCGGAATGCGGAAAGCGAGCGTGACTTTAGTCCGCTCGATGAAAGCGAGGCGGGGGACTTCAGTCCCCTTCAATCTTTCTTAAATTTATTCCTAAAACTACGGGAAATTTCATTAATTGTGTTACACTGTAATAGTCAAGGTTAAACTCCTTTGCCATCGTAAAACAGGACATGAGACACACTTTCAGGCATAAACCGGGGGACAAAGAGCGGAGAAAACTCTTTAAACAGCTAGAGGCTAAAAAACTAAACCTCAAACCAGTAAAACAAACTATTTCAGTATTGTTAAGTAGGGTAGGGCATACCCGAACTCGCTTGTCACTATCCTAGTACGCTTTTGGAGATAGACCCAAAGAGAGTGGCTGCGAATCAGGCTCGTTAATTGGTGGAATTCCCACGGTTAAAAGGTTTGAGTATTGCCTTTCATGACGCAACACTTAATGGTCAGTCGCTGAATTAAGAATCCCCTCGGCTTTAGCCAGGGGAGTGTCAAATCAACTCTTCAGAGAGTTTCAGGACTCACGCGCCTGGGCCCAGAAACCTGGTTTCTACGAGTTTTGGGTTTGGTAACGAGAAATCTACAAATCAACCGGGTTTCTGAGGTCAAAAGTGCGATCGCGAACTATATTCGTTAACCAAATATTTCGTGTTACAAACAAAAAAGCCCCGAAATCGGGGCTTTTTGCGATCGGATAGACTTTTCTTAAGAGATAGACTGATGTTTGCAGGCAATACAAGCTTACAAACATCTTGATCGTGATACAGCTTAAGAACGTCTTAAGAATCCCACAGTGTCAGATATTTCAGCCACTGTGCGAAGTGATCGCAGACTTAATTAGCTTCGCTTTTGCGACTTTTCCGGCCGCCTTCGCGACCAATTTGAGCCATGTGTTCCCGATTTCTGCTGACAGCTTCGCCGCCTTTTTGACCAGCTTCTCTCGCTTCTTCCGAAGTAAATTCGTGGGCAGTTCCTTTAGCGTGTGCAGCTTTGCCGCCTTTGCTAGCAATTGCGCGCTGTTTTTCTGCGTCCATAGATGCGAATCCGCGTTTGCTTTTCTCAGCCATGACTGTCTCCTTGTTGTTTTTCTGAATTTTTACAAATGTGAACTAAAAATAGTTCACGCCCGGACACTGTAGTTAGATCCGCCAAAGTTTAAGCAGGTTACTGTCTTTCAATCATTCTACAAACCTTCCAACTTTTATACCTCTTTCTCAGGTATAGTTATTCTTTGGTTCGCTGGAAGGATGGAACGGAAAGCTGATTGGCGATCGACTCACAGGATTTTTTGACTTAACGGGGACACTTCAAAAATTTAAAGTCCAAAGAGGGATGCTTTTTTGTCTTTTGACTTTTCCTTTTTTTGCTGCCTTCCGGGCCCGCCAGTTATCCCGATGTTAGGTGATCTGCCGATCGAGTTGTTTCTGGCAAGCGATATCTCGGCGCACAGAGCAGGACGTACTCGATCACCTTTATCAAGTTTACCCGATGACCGATCGATACATAAATCGGTTTTATCCCAGTTTGCGTCCTTAACGCTGCACCTACCGTTGATCCCTCGTGCAGCAAGGGCTGCCAACTGCCCCGGTCTAACCCTACTTCTGAATGTTCTCCGATGAATCTAGTTTTGGCAACTCCGATCGTGGCAATTCCTGTCAAAACTCCCAAATGGCAAGCAAGACCGAACCTGCGGGGATGGGCTAGTCCTTGACCGTCGCACAATATCAAGTCTGGTCTCAAACTGATATTTTCTAAAGCGTCGAGGACTGCCGGCACTTCTCGAAAAGACAGGAAACCGGGAAAGTAAGGAAAAGCTGTCGGACTGCGAACCACAGACTGCTGCTGTAATTGCAAGTCGGGAAAGCTCAGAACTGTTACAGCGGCCCGCGATACGCTGTCTACACTGTCGTAGCCGACATCTACGCCTGCGACATACCGAACTGTCTCAAGTTGATTTTCGGTAATTACCTCTGACCGGAGCTGTTCTTGAATGGCGATCGCCTCTTCAATTGTTTTGGGCCAAGGGTGTCGCTGCCACATTAGATATCTTTATTCAACCGTTCTCATCTAAGTTTAACTTATTTTCTGCCATTTTTCATCTCGGATTTTGATCGTTGGTCGCTATAAATTCACCACTCGTGTAATGAGTCTCTTTTTATACTCGCAAGGCTTGAGTAAGGCGGGCCCAGACCGATTCTACAAATAGAGTCTGATGTTCTCCGGCTGCAATTCTATTTTTCGCTGGTGCTTGCACCAACCCCAATACGGTTTCACCCGCGCCAACCTCCAATTTTTCTCTAAAAATTCACAAAAATTACCTGTTCGAGCCGGATTTTTGAGCTTTCCCAAAAGCTTTTGAGCTTCGATCGCCCTTTGATAGCTTGTTGGAGAGCGATCGAGCTATCTATTCAGTTTTTCATATAAAATTATTCCCGTTGTCAAGACATTGAAACATTTATTCATCAATAAATTAAATCTGGTACAAGTGCCATAATTAATATCACAACATCAAGCTACCGGGAATATTATGCTTTTTGCATTTTAGAGGCTATCTGACCGGGAAATTTATATGAGTTTCATGAATCAAATAAATTAATTTATGAGTTGTTGCACCATTAATATAAAGTTATTATATTAGATAATAGCGAAGAGACAACTCACATCATGTAACACAACATAGGTAAATTAACATATGAAAACCCTGCCAAGTGTTCGGTACAACCTCGCTCTCTACATCGTCGGTGGCATCGTCTTCATCATCGCCGCCTTAATTTTCAAACCTTTTGCCATCGTCGGCGCAGGGGAACGCGGCGTCATGATGCGTTTCGGCAAAGTTCAAGACACGATTTTAGATGAAGGCATCCACCCGATTTTACCGATTGTCACCTCTGTCAAAACTCTCAGCGTGCGGGTACAAAAAACCGATGTGAAAGCAGATGCAGCATCCAAAGATTTGCAAAGCATTACTACAGATTTGGCAGTCAACTGGAATGTTGACCCCGCAAAAGTTAATCAAATTTTCCAACAAGTAGGAGATGAAGAACAAATTGTTGCCAGCATTCTGAACCCGGCTATTTCCGAAGTTCTCAAAGCAGCAACTTCTAAAAAAACCGCCGAAGAAATTATCACTAAGCGCACCGAACTTAAAACAGAAATCGACAACAGCCTCAAAAAGCGCTTGGAACCTTACGGCGTAATTGTCAGAGATGTTTCGTTAATAGATTTTGGCTTTTCTCCAGAATTTAGCAAAGCCATCGAATCCAAACAAATAGCAGAACAAGAAGCCAAACAAGCAGAATTTACAGTGAAAAAAGCAACCCAAGATGCTCAAGCTGAAATTAACCGTGCTAAAGGCAAAGCTGAAGCTCAACGCTTGCAGCGACAAACTTTAACAGCCGAAATTTTGCAGCAGCAAGCGATTGAAAAATGGAACGGCCAGTTTCCGACAGTAATGGGAGGAGGGGGAACTTTGCCGTTAATTAATATTGCGCCGCCGAGTTCTCAAGCTGCAACTCCTGCTAAATAAGCTGCTGCGGATCATGATTGCCAGCTCGCGGGGAGAAGGGGAGAGGGGGAGAGAGTCTGAGGGGGATAAGAATAGAGGGTTTTTCACTGCGGAAGTGAAGATGTGCTTTTTGTAACTGTCGGCACAGCAAGCGCAGAAAATACAACTAACAACTAACGAGAAATCCCGCTTAGTTAAAGGCCAAGATGCAATCTACGTTCGCGAGTCCTGAAAAACGTTAAAGTAATAAACAACTCGGAAATTGTCAAGGTTTAGTTGAAAGTTTGGCTGATGGGAAATCGGAATAACCAGTCAATTTATAATTTAGGTGAAGTGGGGGACGTAGCCGATCGCGATACGACTTCAGAATCACTGTGGCTGCGCGATCGAGCTTTGGCAGCTACTAGCAGCGGTATTATCATTGCTGATGCCATCGCACCAGGCTGTCCGATACTTTATTGCAATCGGGCCTTTGAGCGGCTTACGGGTTACTCCGCCGATGAAGTCTTGGGGCGCAACTGCCGATTTTTGCAAGGCCCCGATACCGATCGCGCTACCGTAGCTAAGATCCGCGACGCCTTGCGCCAAGGTCGAGAAATCCAGGCAACAATCAAAAATTATCGCAAAGACGGCACTCCTTTTTGGAACAAATTGTCCCTATCTCCCCTGCGAGACGACAGCGGTAATTTGACTCACTTTGTAGGAGTTCAGTCGGACTTGTCCGAGCGCATAGAAATCCAGGAAGCTTTGCAGCAAGCTAACGACCAACTGCAAACGATTTTGGAAGCAGTTCCGGGAACAGTGTCTTGGATTAGCTCAGATTTGCGCTATTTGGGGGCTAACCAGCACTTAGCCAAACTGCACGGTTTGCCGCCGTCGGCCTTTGTCGGTCAAGATATCGGTTTTCTGGGCGCTAGCGAGGATTTTCACTCTTTTTTGGTGGAGTTTTTTGCCGGCGACGCTACGGAAGCGGTTAAAGAACTCAGCGTTAAGGTGAAAACGGAGGGGGGACAGTCGGCGGGACATTATTTGATTGTGGCTCAAAAGTACGATCGGGGCAATTCAGCTTGTCTGGTAGGAATTGATATTACCGAGCGCAAGCTGGCAGAAGAAGCTCTAGTGCTGACTCGCAAGGCGGTGGAAAGTTCGAGCGACGCGATCGGCATCAGCGATGTTTCGGGCACTCACATCTATCAAAATCCAGCGTTTTCTCAGCTATTTGAATGGGACACCGCAGAGGAATTTAAACTAGCTGGAGGTATACCGGCAGTTTTTGCAGACTCTGCCGTCATCGCGGAGGTACTCGACACGATCGCCCTAGGTTATTCTTGGTCTGGTGAAGTTACCAACCGCACAAAAAGCGGCGAAATTTTGCAAGTGCTGCTGCGGGCCGATGCGATTAAAGACCCGACAGGGAAAATTGTCGGTCTGATTTACATGAATACCGACATTACCGATCGCAAGCGCACGGAACAAGAACTGCGGAAAAGCGAGAAGCGTTTTCGATCGCTGATTGAAAATGCTAGAGATATTATTGTAATTCTCGACGACAAAGGCTTTTGCCGCTATGTCTCTCCTTCGCTAGAGCGGATTTTGGGCTACCCGACGGCGGAAGTGCTCGGCCGCTCTGTATTTGACTTGATTCACCCCGATGAACTGCCGATGGTGACTCAAGTGTTCAAAAGTATCATCCAAATGCCCAAAGTTGGCATGGGATTGGCGGAATACCGAGTGCAGCACAAGGACGGTTCCTGGTGCGCGTTGGAAGCGGTGGCGACGAATTTGCTCGACGAACCTTCGGTGCGGGGAATTGTGGTCAACTGTCATGATGTGACTGAACGCAAGGTAGCTGAAGACCAATTGTTGCACGATGCTTTGCACGATGCGCTGACGGAGTTGCCGAACCGCGCTTTGTTGACTGACAGGTTGGAGCAAGCTTTTGCCCGCGTCAAACGGCATCCGAGCTATCAGTTTGCGGTGCTGTTTCTGGATTTGGACAGGTTTAAGGTGATTAATGACAGCCAGGGACACGGCACGGGCGATCGGCTGTTGGTGGCTGTGGCCCGCCGTCTCTTGACTTGTTTGCGCCCTGGCGATACGGCGGCTCGTCTGGGGGGAGATGAGTTTGTGATTTTGCTGGAGGAAATTCAAGGTGTTGATGAAGCCATCGCCCAAGCAAAGGAAATTCACAAGGCGATCGAACGACCGCTTTTTTTGGAAGGTCATAAAGTTTTAATTACTGCTAGTATCGGCATTGCTTTGAGTACCGAAAAATATCAGTTACCTGGAGATATTTTGCGCGATGCTGATATTGCGATGTACCGGGCAAAAGCTCTCGGTAAAGCTCGCTACGAAGTGTTTACGAGTGCGATGCACACTCGCGCGGTGGCTTTGATGCACTTGGAACACGATTTGCGGGAGTCGGTTGATGAACTGAATTGGAAATATTCGATCGTGGATTTCGGAGGTGGCCAGGTGGGGGAAAATTCACCTATCAGCGAAATCGACTGGAAGTTGGGGCATCCAAAATTGCAATTTGATCCTCCTAAATTGGAATGTCCTTTTACTGTTTATTATCAGCCGATAGTTTGTTTGAAAACTGGCTCAGTGATCGGATTTGAGGCGCTGGTGCGCTGGCTGCACCCGGAACGCGGTTTAGTTTCTCCGATGGAATTTATTGCGATGGCGGAGGAAACTGGGTTAATTCTGCCTTTGGGTTTGTGGGTTTTGAGCGAAAGCTGCCGCCAAATTATTAAATGGCAGAGTTTGAATTTGCCAGTGGGAAATTCGCGGCTGACAGTGGCAGTAAATCTTTCGGGGAGGCAGTTTTCGGAGCCGGAGTCGATCGAGCAAATTAAGCAAGTTTTGCAGGAAACGGGTGTTGATGCTCGCTGTTTGAAGTTGGAGATTACTGAGACTGTGGTAATGGAAGATGGGGAAGCGGCGGTGGCGATGCTTTTGCAGTTGAGAGAGTTGGGGATCGGGCTGTGTATTGATGATTTCGGTACTGGTTATTCGTCTCTGAGTTATTTGCACAGGTTCCCGATTAATATTTTGAAGGTCGATCGCTCTTTTGTCAGTCGCATCGGGGAAATGGGCGAAAATTTGGAAATCGTGCGGGCGATCGTCATGCTGGCGCGCAGTTTGGGGATGGAGGTAGTCGCAGAAGGTCTCGAAACCCCCGTTCAATTGGCTCAACTGCGGGCGATCGGCTGCGAGTACGGTCAGGGGTACTTTTTCTCTAGACCTCTCAACAGTGAGGCAGCTACGGCCCTATTGAGGCGATCGCCCAAATGGTGATCTCAAGCAAATATTCAGTTTGGAACTTGACAAATATTAAAATTATTACGGTGTGCGGTTGTTGGATAGTCGATCAGGGCGATCGATCTTTTCCTAACAAATGCCTTGAGTGTTAACATTAAAATTAAGTATAATAGCAAACTATCGAGATAGGAAAAAATATATGTCTCAATCTGTTGTGCCAGCAGTCGAAGAAAAAGTGTTCGATACTTCGCCCACATTAACCTTTGAAGAGTACAAAGTTTATCAAAGCAATGATGATGTAAAATATGAACTGTACAAAGGCAAATTAATACCAATGGCAACGGCTAGCGCATTACATACAAGCATCTGCGAATTTTGGGTTTACAAATTGCAGCGTTACCTAGCTGAACACAATCTCGATGTAGTAGTAAAAACTTCCGTAGGAGTCAGAACAGAAGATGCGACATCGCGAATTCCCGATGTAGTTGTCTGCACAGAAAGTTTGTGGCAACAAGCTCTAGCAAGACCCGGTTCCGGCATCCTTGATTTTGATGAAACACCGTTATTAGTAATAGAAGTGGTGAGCAAAGATCGGCGGGCAGATTATGTACTTAAACGAGGAGAGTACGAACTAGCTAACGTGCCGGAATATGTGATTGTCGATCCAGCCGAAAATAGACAGCGGGTGCGAGTTATGGCATTTCTCGAAGGTGATGACATTTATACAGAACTAAATTATTTACCTGGTGAGGAAATGGTATCTGTAGTATTTCCCAATCTGAGATTATCAGTCAATGAAATATTATGTCCGCCATTGGTGGAAGGGTTGATTAAGGAAGAACAAGCGCGATTGCAGAAGGCTGAAAGATTGGCGGCGAGGTTGCGGGAATTAGGCGTAGATCCTGATTCTGTGTAGGATATTGGATAAAGTGCGCGATCGCAGCTATCGGGATCATGAATCGCCCTTGACGCATCTCAATCATCTAGCGGCAAATCGCGCAGGAAATAAAAGCGATCGCCCTCCGCATCATTTCCCTTTTCTCGCCGTCCTAAATAACCTGTCAGCGGTGAAGAAAGTTCTATTGTCAAATCACTTACTGATTGATATGTTAGCTTAAAATCAGTAGCAAACTTAGCATTGTATTGAACTTTAATCTCAACAACCGTTGGAAACTCGCTATCTGAATAGCAAAGTTGTTTGACTGCTTGTACGATTTGCGATCGCAATTTAAGATTTTCCCAAACTCCGTCAATGTAAAGATTAACTTTAACATCAGCATCTTCGCCAAACGGTTCTTGCTCTAAACACGGTTTTAAGTCTAATAAATTAACCGATCCTGGATGTTTAGCTTTCAATTCAACAAGTTTTTGCAATGTTTCAGGGCGAATGACATTCATGTGGTTTCCGATAGCCGTTTTGTTAGCGTGTCTATTTAACTGACCAGCGGCCATAATTATCTTAATACAGCAGTTGTATTGTTCCTGAAGATGCTTGTGTCCTAACTTGATAAGTTGGGTTGGCGTTCCATCAGCTACAGTTTCACTTTTGGTAGCTTTGCATTCTCCCACTACCTGATAGGGAGTTTCACAGTAGAAATCTAAGCCGCCAGCGCCCCCGGTTGATTCAGGATCGAGACTGGCTTCTGGTTTCCTGTTAGAATTTCCGAAACCTAGCTTGATAAAACCTTTGCGGACTAATTTTTCAAAGCCATAACCGTCGCTAGAGTTGCCGATTTGTGAAATTGTTTGAATCCAACCTAAATCTGGATCTGGTTGTGTTATTGGTGATTTTTCCGACCAACCGAGAAACATTTTGATTTCTGCGTCTAGTTGTTTTGCCTTTGGGTTGGTGGTGGATAAATGCACTAATGCACTTTGCAACTCTTCCAATTCTGGATGTTCTGGCGGCTCTAGTTTTTCCAGCTTTTGACGGCGTTTGGCAAAGATAGACTCGCTCAACACAGGCGTTGAATCAGTCACAGTTAGGGATTTTGGCAAAGATACAAAATTGCCGCTGGGATGCACTGGCATTTCCAGCGGCTGAGGTAGCAGATAAACGCGAAGATGAGCTAGAAAAATATAACGACGCTGCTGGAGAATTTGCTGTAGCGCCTCTGTTTTCCAGATGGTTAACCGCGATAAAGCTTCTAATGATTCTGGATCGTTTAGTATTTGGCAAAATTCGCACCTAGCCCAAGCTTTTATCAAAACCGTCTCAGAACTTAACTGAGAAAATGAGGTTTTAGCAATTGGTAAAAAACTCGATCGGTAGTATTGCTCATGGGGTAGCAAATTAATCGAGATATTGGCTGGATATAGGGCAAATGACCGACCACGCTCGATGAACACGCGAGGCATGGCTGCAATCACTCGCCCTTCGATTAAGGCTTCCACATCTGGCGCAGGTAACTGCAAAGCCGTATCAACAAAAACAGAATAACTCATCCACTTATTGACCTAATAATTTATCAAGTGCTTCGTCGAGGTTGTTAATTTCCGTTGTATCAGATATGAAGGTACTTTCAGCTATCTCATTTTCATCAACTAACCCATCAGGAATCTGACCCGATGGATCGCTAAGAATTTCACAAATTATATAATTTTCAGTCGCGAGTTTTTTCTGAACAATAAACTCCCGTATTTTCTCTTCGGTTACATCGTACTCTGTGCGAGCTTTGTTGACCAAATAAATGGCTAAGAGAGGCTTGATATCTTCACTTGCAAGCTTGACAAATTCTCCACCTAGTTCTTGAGAAAGAAGTTTATCCAAACACTGTTTTCCTACAGTCTTCGGTTTAACATCTTTAGAACGAACTAAACAACCGCGAGTCATATCAAACTTTTGATACTCAATTAATCGCTTTAATGCGGCACTGACAAACTTTGCCCCAGATTCTTGGACAACTGCTACTACTATCTTGACAGACTTTCCATTTTCTTTGCCTCGAATTCTAAAATCGAGATAACCTTTGTCTACAGCTTTAGTTTGTACCTTTTCAATCTCCTCAACTTGCACTCGTTCCACAGTCTCCCCTTTGACTGCAAGGAAGGCGAAATATAGAGCCTCGGCTAAAATATCGCTATCGTCAAAATATTTTTCGATTGTTTCCTCAAGTGCATTCAGTTCGTTGTTAAAAGCAAGTTCAACTTGATGGAGTGGATCTGCTGCTTTTGGCGGTGGAGTAGGATCGTCAGGTACTTTCCAATTCTTAGCACACTCCTCTAAAACCTTTCTGACAATTAATTTTTCTTTTCCCAGTTCTCTTAATTCACCTTCATGAAAAGGATAAACGGGATAAGGTGGAGTTAAACCTTTACTGTCATAAAATTCTTTGAGCCATTGAGAAACTAGAGTCACTACATCATCAGCATTCAGATACTGTAAATCAAAAATCTTTTCACCCATTCTAGCTGTGACTGACTCAGCCTGGGGTAATGCTCTAATTTGAAATTGCCAAGTTTCATCAAACATAGCTGTCATTAAGACACCTCGTTTAATTTTACCGTACAGGTCTTTTACTAAGAGCGCGACGACCTGCGCCCTGTTGAAACCAGCTTCATTGCGATCTACACTCTCTAACTCATCAAAGCCAATTACTAGAGTTCTGTAATCACCGATTAAGTCTAAAATTTGGCAAACAGTCTGAAATGCTTCGCCTTCTTTATCCTCTTCCGTAGAATTTGGTAAACCCATTGCATCAGCTTGTGCTTGTGCCAAAGCTTTTCCAGACAGCCAGTTGGTTGCAAAGCTCACCTTATCTGAAGCAAGTGTCCACAGAATAGCCTGGATCAAATAAGGATTTTCGATGTTTGACTTCAGTTGAAGCACTTTTTCAGTTAAACGATCGACTAATTTAGGATTTTTAGCTAATGCCCCCGAAAATTGCTTGACTAAATTTTGAGGTATGTGAGTTTTTCCTAATGCCTCATTTATCAAAGCAGTTGCTAATTCTTGCCACTGCATTACGCCTTCGTTACCAATCTGTTTCAGGCTTAAAGACAAAGTGTTTAGAAAGTTAGCGTGGACTCGGTTTAAGTTTCCATAGTCTACGTCGCTCATATAAACAAAGAAAGAACCACCTTCATCCAGAAGGCGGCTGCGAATCCGACTGATTAGGTGGCTTTTTCCTAGACCTTTTTCAGCTTTGATCGTGATGCCACTAACTGTACGATACCCCGCGCGGATTTGCTCTATCGCCTGAAAGATAGCATCAGAGGCATGAGCATTGATAGAAGGAACGTCAGGAAAACTTGGCTTCCAAATATCATTGCTCCTGACTATTAACGATCTGTCAAAAGGGTTTTGACTTGTAATAGCTTTATTGAGGTCGGGGATTGAGGAGTGAAAGTCATTCATCGTTTTGTGCGTGTGTGAAGATAAAGGAGCGAATGCACTACTAACTCAAGTTAATTAGGTTAAACGCTTGACATAGCAGCGCAAACCGTTCACTTTTGTGGTGATAGAATCTTCGATTTTGTCGGGGGCGCTGTCTTCTACACTGCCACCTATAAGTTGGAGAATATCTTGAGCCTGCATTTCCAAAAGCCACTCATTGAACTGAGATCGCCCTACCCTTTCCCCAATTTCTCGCCGCATCCGATAAATCGGCACTAAATCGTCTAAGTTATAATCCCGGTTCAAGCTGTCGTACACATCGATCGCCACAGCCTTAAAATTGTCATAGGATGCGATCGCACTTTCCGCCTTCTTCCCCGCCCCCGCAGCAACACCCGCCGCACCATCCCGATGCCGAATCCACTTCAGCAAAGCATTTCCCAGCCGAGTACCGATTTGAGAACCATCAAACTCAAACAGAGAATCGCGACTTTGCAGGCCATCCGCCAAAACCTCCTTCCCCTTCGCGCTCAACTCCAACCGCGTCACCCGATTTACCAGCGAATACTCAATCGCCCCAGCTTCCTGCAACTCCGCGAGCACTCCCAGATATTTCTGACTCGTCTCATTAGTGCGAACAATCCGCTTAGTCAAATCGCCCTTTTTAACCGGAATTTGACCTGCGCCCAAATCCCACAAATTCAGTAACACTCGAACTTTCGCCTTCGCATCCCAAACCGCTTGCTCTTCGGGTGTCAAAGTTTTAGGCACCGCAATTTCATTGTTCTCAGACATATTCATACCTTCTAATATCTATTGTTAGTATCAAATTTTACCAGAAATTTGGCTGAAAAACATCTAAACTTCTCAGCAAAATAACGCACGAGGCTGCGCACAACATACAGCAAATTTCATTTAAAAATCATTGGATTGACTAAAATTTGCTTATTTGATACAATGACTGGTTGGGCGATCGATCGCACTTCAAAATATCTACAGTCAATAAGATCGATCGTACATTTCAATCAAAACAATCCGCATCCAAGCCAGCCACCGCTTAGCAACCTCAACAAAAATAGCGCTCCCAACCGCAGTCAACCACCAGCAAATCAGCTTAACTGCGACTTTAGTTCAATGCCCGATTCTGTCTTTAGAAAGACGCATTCAACCAAAATATCTCGTTACATTGCAATGGCAATCAAAACATTCAACAACACTTTACCCATGAAAACTATTCCCGACCAAATTGCAGACATCAAAGAAAAACTGCCAGATTTGACTCCCACCCCACCCGGTTTAACAGCCCAAGTATCCAGCCACGACCTCAAAGCCCGCTTAGATTGGGGCGAACCCGGACTCACAATCATCGACGCCCGCGACTTTGAAAGCTTCGACAAAAGCCGCATTACTGGCGCCGTACCGATGCCAATCGACGAATTAGTAGAGCGCGCAAAATCCAGTCTAGAGCCAGTTCGCGACATCTACATCTACGGCGAAACCGACCAACAAACAGCAGAAGCAGCCAATCTTCTCCGCGCAGCCGGCTTTAGAAAAGTCGCCGAACTAAAAGGCGGAATTCCAGCTTGGAAAGCCATCGACGGCCCCATCGACGGCGCTGTAGAACACGGTAATCCCGGCCCCGACGCCTACAACGTTTTCTCTCGCCTGCAACAGCACGCCAAAGCCCAGAAAACCAACAAATAATCTCACAGAATACCTAGATACCCGACTTCTTGAAGATGTCGGGTATTTAACAAAACAATTTTTTTGTAATAAGGACTGGAACCCTCTCTAAAAGCTTGTATTCACTCAGCACTAAAGTCCTTAGTACAAATTTAATGGCGCTCGTATAACCGGACTATTTCTTAACAATCCTGGACGCAAAAAGTGCTTTGACACACTACTTATAGCCTAAGGTGCGGCGCCCTCTACATAAACAGTGCGTCCAAGACTGATTAACACTCATTCCTCGCGTCCAAAAATGCTTTGACTTCCCTTAAAATTTGCCGATTCCCATCAAAAGTAATCAGCTTAACTGCATCCTCAAAGGAAGTCCAAGCCGAATTTTTAACTTCCTCTACTTGCAACTGAACTTCCATTGAATTTACAAAAGCCAAAAAGTAAGTAACAGTCTTTTCAATTGATTCTCCTTCCTTCGCAGAGGAATAATGTTGCACCGAACTAGGCTTCCCTTCCTTAACAAAGGAATAACGTTCCACAAAACTAGGCTCCTCAAGCACTTCACAATCGCGGATGCCAGTTTCCTCATTAAACTCCCGCTTCGCCGTTTCTAGCGCCGATTCCCCCGGATTCGCGTGACCTTTGGGAAACGCCCAATGTCCGGCTTGATGTTGAATCAACAAAAATAAACTATCAGTTTCAGTCGCAAAAACTGGCACAATCCCAAAAGCTTCATCTTTCATCTTTCTTCTCTTTCCTATTAACTATCGTGTGCTTATTATAGTCCGCGAATGTGGACTTCGTGTGTGTAGTCTCGAATTCTATTCGCCCGAAACTACAATTCCCAACCCAACCTAGTCGGCTGTTGATAAACCCGCTTCAAAGTATTAACATCCCTCGCAGAAATAGCCGGAGGATTCCGCACCTGAGAAAAATAAAGCACATCAGTTTCCAGCAAACTGTGGCCCCAAATTCCCAAAGCGTGTCCCAACTCGTGCCGCGCCGTCGCCGGAACATACTTACCCACTTGATTCGGATTCAAATACACCGAAAACCGATGAGATAAAACAGTTTTATCCCCATCCCGACGATTGTACAACTCATAGGTAGATTCCCCAGAGCGCGATCGCAAAACCCCTTGACGCACAGGCGGAACCTGACGTAAAATTCTAATATCAGCCACCTCGGAACTATCCACCACTTCCAAAGGCAAATAAACCCCCCATTCCCTGACAACATCCAAAACAGCCGTTATCCATGCTTGAGACTTATTAGCATCAACCGGATCAACATAAACCTGAATCGGAAACTTCGACCACAGCAAATGACCGACAGTCGGCGGTTTAACCTGGTCAAAATAATCACCGCTATCCGTTGCATCTTGCCAATTGGCCAGCATTGGCGGCAAAGCGTGAACCTGTGCAGCCGGCCAACTATTCGCCAGAGGAGAAAGACTCACCGCCAGAGTATTAACCTGAGTAAAAATTATCAGGCTAAAACAACATAAAGCCAATCCAAAACCGAGCAGCAATCGAGCTTTTATCGTAACTTTCCACAACCGCATTTTTATGACCACAGATACACAAAAACAAACGCAGATAAATTCAGATTATATCAACTTCATCTGCGTTCATCTGCGTTTATCTACCTACATCTGCCGTTAAAAATCCTAATCTTACAACTTAGGAGTCAACCAACCAGCACTCAAAATTACAGTCAAACCCATAAAAACAATACACAAACCCCAAGTAATTCGGTTCAGAGTCGTTTCCGCACTCTTGGCGCTCGTAAACAATTGAGCTTGGCCACCAATCCCTCCAATGCCATCGCCTTTAGGACTGTGTAGCAACACCAAAATCACAAGTCCGAAAGCAGACAAAGACCAGATAACTTGTAACACAGCAACAATATTCATAAACAAACTCGGTAAGTGGGAAACTCAGAGACTTTAGTCCTGAGAGGGAAACTCAGAGACTTTAGTCCTGAGAGGGAAGCGGCTCGGCGATTTCAATCGCGTTGAATCTTTCCATTACCGCCTTGGGATTGGTTGGTTCGGTGTGCTTTTGTACTACACTTTCAACGGGACAGTTACCGTTTCAAATCTCCCAATCCTGTACGCATAATGTTTGGCATTTCTGCCTCTCCCTTGCGGGGGTGATGTTAGCTTCGCCAATGTTATAAGGGCTTGTTGGGCTTGTGACACTGTTCCAGGGACTTTAGAACTGTTTAATCACAAGCGACAGAGCAGAAAACTAGCTTCGCATTCGCTGGTGTCGTGACCTAAATAACGTAGTCAGTTAAGACTTAGGCTGGTCAGAATAGCTTGTTAGATTTCTCTTTCAAGCTCAGTGGCTTTAGCCCTGAGTTCCTGACAATTCGGGGTAATTGGTAATTAGTAATCGGTAATCTATGATTATATCAAATTTGGTCGATCGCACACAACATCACTTATGGACACAGCACTGCCTTTCCGAAAGTGTCAACAATCGCCTGGAAATCTTTGTATATCTCGTTCGCAGCCAAGGCCAGATCCCCCCTAGCCCCCCTTAAGAAGGGGGGAACCGGAGTTTTCTCAAAGTCCCCCTTCTTAAGGGGGATTTAGGGGGATCTAGACTTGGATACAAACCAGAGATACAAAGGTTTTCAGCCTTAACTTGACACCTCTGGGCACGGTGCTGTGTCCCTGCGTGTATCCTGACTTGCTACAGCCGCACCCGCACCGGAGTGCGATTAGCGCGAACTTCAAACTCAGCCGGCTCAATCATAGAACGTCCCGTCATCTCCGGCGGCTGAGGCAACCTCAACAGCTCCAGAATCGTCGGCGCAATATCAGCCAAACAGCCGTCCGCCCTCAGAGGAACCTCAGTTCCATGAGCCGGAATCTTCAGACCTTCGCCCTCTATCAGAATAAACGGCACCGGATTAGTAGTGTGAGCAGTCCAAGGATTCCCATTCTCGTCGAACATCACCTCAGCATTTCCGTGGTCAGCAATAATAATTGCCGTTCCTCCAGCTTTACTAATGCCCGTCAACAGCCGCCCCAAACATTTATCCACAGTTTGAACCGCAATTATCGTCGCATCGATCATCCCCGTATGACCAACCATATCCGGGTTAGCGTAGTTAAGCACCACAAACGAATAAATCCCCTTGGATAAAGCCGCCAGCGCCACATCCGTCACCTCAGCGGCGGACATTTCCGGCGCCTCATCGTAAGTCGCCACCATCGGACTCTGCACCAACTCCCGGTCTTCCCCCTCAAAAGGCTCTTCCAGACCGCCATTAAAAAAATAAGTCACATGAGCGTACTTTTCAGTTTCCGCCGTCCGCAACTGCCGCAAACCGTGCTTAGAAATCACCTCGCCCAGAATATTGTTCAAATTCTGCGGTTCAAAAGCCACGAGTACCGACGACAGTTTTGGGTCGTACTGAGTAAAACTCGCAAACGCCAGTGGCTCAATTAACTGCCGTTCAAACCCATTGAAATCGGGCGCTACAAAGGCCTGAGTCAACTCTCTAGCCCTGTCCGGGCGAAAATTGAAGAAAATCATCCCATCCCCGGATGCCACAGATCCTGGGGTAATCCGAGTCGGAATCGCAAACTCGTCGGTCACTCCTTCAGCATAGGATGCCTGCAACACATTAACTGCCGATCGACCATCAGGTGCGCCCTCAATCGTCATCACCTCGTAAGCCCGCTGCACCCGATCCCAGCGTTTGTCCCTGTCCATCGCGTAATAGCGGCCGCTGATGGTAGCAATCCTACCCACTCCTACCTGTTTGATATAACCTTCAATCTTGCCTAGAGCTTCCACGCCCTCTTTAGGAGTAGTATCGCGGCCGTCTGTAATCGCGTGGATACAAACCTCAGAAATTCCCTGTGCCTTTGCTAGCTTTAGCAAACCCAAAATATGACTCAGATGCGAGTGTACTCCGCCCTCGGAACAAAGACCAGTCAGGTGCAACTTGCCGCCCCGACGGCGCACTTCCTTGCAAAGTTTAACCAGCGCCCGGTTTTCGAGCAAAGAACCATCTTCGACAGCATCCGAGATCCTTACCAACTCTTGAGGAACCACGCGGCCTGCGCCCAGATTTAAGTGACCGACTTCCGAGTTGCCCATTTGCCCGTCTGGAAGCCCTACCGCCCGGCCCGATGTGTGAATCAGAGTTCTGGGATAAGCTGCCCAGAGACTGTCCATCACGGGTGTTTTCGCTAAGGCGATCGCATTTCCGTCTTTTGCTTCACGATAACCCCAGCCGTCTAGAATAATCAGCACTACAGGAGATACAGAGGTTTGTGCCATGCGAATACCTATTTACAATAATTAATTTCTCGATCGTCATGATTTCCGATTTTGCGGAACATCTTCCGCTCATCAGTTTACAGATTTTTGACGCTTCGGCCCAACAATCCCAACCAAAATTCCCTCAGCCGCAGCATTTTGGGAACTAATTTCAAGCTGCTTTGCTGTTTGTTTAATTGATTGCCTTGCCTTGAACTGTGAATCTAAACTCTGAGACTGTTACCCGATCGCATCAACAGCGGGCGGATTTTCACATAGAGTTTAACGGTCTGTGGGTCTTGAAACACTCAAAACGATACCACACTTGGCTGCGTTTTGCTACTGCCTCAAGAAATAAATTCAACTACAAATTGCCTGTTTTGACTCCGATGCTGTTATGCGATCGAGGTGCTGAGAACTCACATCGGGCAAGAATTTCATCAACTTAGTTTTTGGCTGATTTGATTGAGCCTGCACATCACCGCCCCACTGAGCCAACTGCCACCGCAGCGGCCGCAGAAATAATTTGGGCGATCGCGCTCATCCGCTGGAGAATCACTTTTCCTACCATAGAAATGCCTTGATTGATTCAATAATGTCGAAAAGCGCTCGGCATTAAAATCCTAACCGGTTGCGAAAACCCAACGCCCCTCCAATATCAAATCGTCAAGATTAACTTGGCAATTTTCAAGTGATCGCATAACATCGAACAGATAAACTTAAAACGACAACCTGCTTTAATTGTAGAGTCTGGTTGGCGCGGAAATTAAGCATTTAGGGGCGATCGGCAATGCACAAACTTTTATATTTTGCGACTATAGGACTACTAGCTTTCTCGATCGGAGGCTGCGGCGACGGAGGCAGCAACACAGCCAGTCCCAGCCCCAGTCCCAGTACAGCTTCTCCGTCTCCGGCAGCCTCCGGCAGCCCCACCCCAGGAACTCAGACTTTTTCGTCCCCAATCGTCGCGGCCCAGCCACCAGGGTTAATTCGATCGACCAATCCCGACGAACGCGCCAGACAAGCTCAAACAGGCATTGGCGACAACAAGAACCAGGCTAAAAAAACACCCGCTGGTCAGCCCCTATCCCAAGGCCCATTGACACCAGCCAATACCGGTCTGTCAGACCCCTTTGCAGTCCTTCCCCCGATCGCAGTTCAAAACCCAGCCGGAGCTAATGGAATAAGTGCGTCTACAGATCAGTTCCCCAAACTGCCACAGCGACAAGTTGCCCTCCTACCCCAACTGCCAGAATTATCGCCTCCCCAAATATTAGGCGGTACTGATTCTAGTTCATTGCCAGACTTACCAGGAACTCAGCCTCGACTAGGCCGCCGGGGAAGCTTCACCCTACGAGGAGGAGGAGGAGGAGGCACAGGAGCGCAAATTGGCTCGCTACCCCTAATTCCGAGGCTAACGGCTCCTCAGTTAGGTGGCGGTTCGGGAGATACTTCGGCACTGTCAGGCAACGGAGCGCAAATTGGCTCGCCACGCCTAGTTCCAGGGCTAAGTGCTCCTCAGTTAGGTCGCGGTTCGGGAGATGCTTCGGCACCGTCAGGCAGCGGGGCGCAAATTGGCTCGCCGCGTCTAATTCCGGGGCTAACGGCTCCTCAGTTAGGTCGCGGTTCGGGAGATGCTTCTGCAACGTCGGGCAGCGGGGTGCAAATTAGCTCGCCACGCCTAGTTCCAGGGCTAACGGCTCGCCGTACAACATCCCCGCGGCCGCCCCAGCCAATTGCAGCTAGACCCCTAGGAGTGCCGAATCTGCCACCACTGCCAGTAGATAAGCGCCCGCCCCAGTGGAGAAACCTCAATCCCCTTCCCAGAAGAATTACTAGCACTCCTAGCCGTCCAGCACCCCCGCGGCCGCCCCAGCCAATTGCAGCTAGACCCCTAGGAGTGCCGAATCTGCCACCGCTACCAGTAGATAAGCGCCCGCCCCAGTGGGTAGACCCCAATCCGCCTCCGGTCAAGCAAGCGCCGGCAGTTCCTCCACCGCCTTCTACCGACCTCGCTACAGGTACTGAAGTCAGCGGGGTAGTAAAAGTTGGGAACGAGACCCAAGTGATTGTTAGAGTACCGAGTGAACCAACAAGTCGATATGTCAAAGTAGGACAACGACTGTCTAACGGGCAAGTTTTGGTGAAGCGGGTTGATCTTAAGTCAGGAGGAGATCCGATCGTGATTCTGGAAGAAAACGGCGTTGAGGTAGCCAAATCAGTTGGGGAAAAAGCCCCAAGTCGCGATCAAAAACCCGTCAATGCCGTGATTAGCCGTCTGCCAAATGCTAATAAGGTGACGGGGCGCTAAAAATTGACGATCGAGCCGGAAAAATGCTAAAGGCAAAAACTCTTAATTTTTGCCTTTTTGTATCCAGGTCTGATATCCGAGTCTGAAAGTAAACTTAATATAGAGTTAGCGAAGCTCTGAAAAATCACCATTAGGTATGAAAAAATATGGGATATTTCAGCAAGTCTTAGCTTCTCTAAAATCCCTATTACTATCCATTAAAGTCAAAGGAGATTTCCGATGCTCGGTTCAATTCAAAAATTAGGGATGGCGATATTAGTTGCTTCTTGTATCGGCGGCGTCGCTAATCTCTTTAATCCCCAGCCCTCAATGGCTCAACCAAAAGACGAAGCAAAAAAAGAAGAAGGCAAACGCCCTCCCGTCTGCCAAGGCAACCCTCCTACTGGGAGAGTGAAATGTAATTATGAGGGGGCCGACAACTACGAGGGAGACTTCGTGAACGGCTTGCCCGACGGCAGGGGGCTCTATGTATACGCTAATGGCGATCGCTACGAAGGACAGTTTAGGAATGGAGTTCCTAATGGTAGAGGGACATTCATTTTTAAAGATGATGCCCGCTACACAGGCGTGTTCCAAGACGGCACGATGAGATCGGGGACTGTCGTTTTTGCCAACGGCGAGCGCTACGTTGGAGAGTTCGCAGTCGTGATCAACGTGACAACTAAAGTCATTAGTAGTCAACCTGCTGGGCGGGGTCAGTTTTTTTACTCTAACGGCGATCGCTACGAAGGACAATTCTTTGCAGGCTCGCCCTTTGGGCCTGGGGTATTAGTACGCAAAGACGGTACTCGCTGCTCTGGTAGGTTTTTTAATCCAGAACTTGATGCTTCTGTTACCTGCAATTATCCTAACGGCACGCGCTATGAAGGAGAATTGCGAAAGGGACTGCCTCATGGTGTCGGGACGATGATCGATGTTAATGGCAGGCGCTTTCCAGGGGTATTCCGTAACGGCAAACCCGGACTGTCGTAAAGGATAAATTGAGCTGTCAAGGCAAGTTTTGACAGGACATCAGACAAAAGGCAAAGGACAAAGCAAGATAATATCCAGAAACGCATAGGAGAAAATTGATTAATGATTTCCCCTTTTAAAACCAGTGGAATCGCTCTATTAGTTGCATCAGTGTTGGGAATTGGTAGTTACGCGACTTATCCCTTGCCTTCAATGGCGCAAGCAGGAGGAGGAGCTAACAGCGGTCGTTGTGTGCCTGCGATCGCTACGGGTAGAGTTAGGTGCGATTACGACAGTGGCGATAGCTACATCGGAAGCTTCGTTAACGGTTTGCCCAGCGGCACCGGGGTATATGTCTACTCCGGTGGCGATCGCTATGAGGGGCAGTTCCGTATGGGTCAGCCAAACGGTCGAGGACAATTTATATTTAAGGACGATGCCCGCGTCGAGGGTGTCTTCCGAGATGGCAAAGTTAGCTCCGGGACAGCTATTTTTACTAATGGCGATCGCTATATTGGGCCGTTTTCTCTCGATCGAAAGGTGGGTGTGCCAACTGGACAGGGGCAATTCATTTTTGCTAATGGCGATCGATTTGTCGGTCAATTCTTGGGGGGCAAGCCTTTAGGTGCAGGAGTGTTTACCCGCGCCGACGGTACCCGGTGTTCGGGACAGTTCTTTAGTCAAGAACTCGATGCTAGGGGTACTTGTTCGTTTTCTAATGGTATTCGCTACGAGGGAGAGTTGCGGAAGGGATTGCCCCACGGCAAAGGCACAATTATTGATACCCGTGGCAAGCGTTTTCCGGGAGTGTTCCGCGACGGCCAGCGGCTCGAACGATAAATCTGGAATTAATGCGATGGTTAGCAAGTGAGCAACGGCTAAACAAACAGAATACCCACCTCCCCGACTTCTTTAAGAAGTCGGGGATCTCACAGAAAAGCGTTGATCCTAAATAATATCAGGATCGACTCCTAACTCTCGCAACTTCGCCGCCAATCTTTCAGCCCGTTGGCGCTGCTCGTCAGCCCGTTGGCGCTCCACCGCAGCTTGCTGTTCAAGTTCCTGCGATCGAGCTTGTTCTTCTTTAATCAACCCTTCAACTAATGGCGGAAACAGTATTTCATTCACTGACAATATCAGATCGGGAAATACTACAGATACCATTTGTTGCCCCGGCACAAAATCTGTTTGCGTATAAATTTCTTCACCTTCAATAAAGGCTAAAACTCGCACCACTTGCTTGTTAGGTGTCGGGTCAACAATCACATATTCTGGCACGTTAGCTAGTTCGTACTCGGCTCGTTTAATAATATAATCTGCCCGCCGATTTTGACTCACTACCTCTATCACTAACAGCGGCTTTTCTTCAAAATCGAGGATGCCAGCACCTGGTCTAGCAGCAGCTTGTTCCAAAAGAGTTTGAGTGCAAACAACTACATCAGGAATGCGGGATTTATCTTCTTCTGTCCTCACTCCCAAGCTTGTTTTTGCTACTAAATCAAGATTATGTTCAGCTAGATAACGCTGCAATTTGTAAACTAAATATTCGCAAATTTTGATATGTAAAACTGTGGCGGTTGGCATCGGAATTAATTTGCCTTTGTACAGTTCATATTGTAGATCGGAATCAGTTTGATAAAATCGGTATTCTTCAAACGTCAAGGTGGGTGAAGTATCAATTTGCTTTGATTCAACAACTGGCACTACAGATTGAGACATATCTTTTCACCGATGTCGATATAATTCTATTATATTCAATCTGCCTCGATCTGTGTGCATTTGCGGTTAAAAATTCCCAATTATCGATCGCACTCGCCACCAGAATTGTCAGAAAATAGTTGAATAGTGTAAAATCAATTTTGCGATCGCCAATTTAACTCGACCTCACCCTTCAATACACCATCCGATGCGCTATGTCAATCAAAAAAATTCTTTCCATAGCCCTGTTAGTTTTCATCCCCATTTCCATCGCCGCTGAGTATTTGCACTGGGGTTCCCTCACAGTTTTCATCACATCCGCTTTAGGCATTATACCTCTGGCGATTTGGTTGAGCACGGCAACAGAAGAAGTGGCGATCGTCACAGGGCCATCCATAGGCGGCTTATTAAATGCAGTCTTCGGCAATGCTACGGAATTAATTATTGCCATAGTTGCCCTAAGAGCTGGCTTAATTGACATCGTGAAAGCCAGCATCACCGGCACAATTATCAGCAACTTACTCTTAGTTATGGGATTTTCCATGCTGCTAGGAGGAATCCGTTACAAAGAACAAGAATTCAAGCCAATTATCGCGCGGGTGAACGGTTCCACCATGACTCTCGCAGTGATTGCGATTCTGCTGCCGACAATGGTAATTTACACATCCAATGGAGTCGAACCCGCAGCGATTCAGAATCTTTCGTTGATAACTGCGATCGTCCTAATTGCAGTTTACGCGCTAACACTGCTATTTTCCTTAAAAACTCACAGCTATCTTTACGAAGTCAGCTTGCTAGAACTAGAGTCAGAAAATCCTCAAAATGATGAATCCACCGCGCACAAACCGAATTTGTGGCTGTGGATAGGGGTGCTAGTTGCTTCAACTGTTGCCGTTGCTTTTGAATCAGAAATTTTCGTGGGTGTTGTCGAAGAAACTACCAAAGGATTGGGATTGACACCGCTGTTTACAGGGGTTATTTTGTTACCAATTGTGGGCGGCGCGGCCGAATATGTAACTGCGGTGGGAGTTGCGATGAAAAACAATATGGATTTGTCAGTTTCTGTCGCAATGGGTTCGAGTTTGCTAGTTGCTTTGCTGGTAGCGCCGGTGTTGGTGATTATCGGTATAGTGATTCATCAGCCGATGGATTTAAACTTTAATCCGTTTGAGGTGGTTGCGGTTGCCATTGCTGTGACAATCGCTAATCTAATTAGTCTCGACGGACGTTCTAATTGGCTGGAAGGAGTGCTACTTTTAGCAACATATATTGTGTTAGCTGCGGCATTTTACTTTCACCCAGTTACTTGAAGTAATAGACAAGATTGTAGAAGTTATTTGCATCAAATTTTGGGACAGGCTAGAAGCCCATCCCACAAGAAAAAAAATTGTGGGATGGGCATCTTGCCCGTCCTAAAAAATTTTCCCCTAATGTAAAAATCTTGTGGGATGGGCATCTTGCCCGTCCTAGCTATTTTTGCAATCTTTTATAGTGTTTAAAATGCGACTAAATCGCGCCACTTGTCTACTGTTTTGTTTCCGACTCCTGGCAAGTTTTCCACATCCTCCCAAGACTGAAAAGGCTGTTTTTCCCGCGCTGCAATAATTTTCTGGGCTAACTTCGGGCCTACTCCTGGCAAAGTTTCTAATTCTTCCTGAGTGGCGCTATTCAAATTAACTAACTTTTTGCCAGAAATTTGAGATTTAGCATCGGCAGATTTTGATGCTGCTTGCACTGATTCGCACTCTTTTTTTTTCGCGTCAATTCTCTGTTTGATGCGGTGGGGAATTCCCAAGATTGCACCTTTGTACAGCCGATCGAACTCCCGGTCAAAATGGGCCCCAATTACCGGGCTGTCGATCGCCAATAATGTCTCATCATTCCCGTGATTTGCAGCCTCACTCCAGTTGTGAGAGCCTGTAAGCACCGTTTTGCCGTCGATCACACCGAATTTGTGGTGCAGGCGATCGCCCGTTGGTAACAGCGGCACACCCACTGTAGTTAGCGGCTTTCTCCACGGGCGATTGTCAGATTCCAACCGACAATCCTGCATCAAAGTCGCCCCCATCATGTCTAAACCTTCGCTGTAAGGGCGATAAATGAAATTTGAGTCAATCAAAGCTCGCACCGCCACACCGCGCCTAGATTCAAGTTCTAGAGTATTTGACAACCGTTGGGCGGAAAATACAAACAGTGCCAAATTAACCGACTGTTTCGCCTTTGCTAAAGTTTGATTTATCAAACTGTTAACGCTTTTTTCCCAAGGCAAAGTCGCACTCGTTGGTGAAAATTGCACCGCAATAGTTGCATTACCAATTATCACTTTTTGGACTGGGCGAAATGGCTTTTTGATGCCAAATTTGCTGTCCGGTTTACCTCCGGGCCCGTCGCCCCACATAATGTTAAATTCTTGAGTAAATAGTTGCGCTAATTTAGGGCTGGCAATTTGCAGCAAATTGTTGGCATTGCCGCGACTGGCTGCTGTCTTGAAATCGCCGTGGATATCGCTGGTTGTAAAATTAGCCGAAGTTACGATGACTGTTTTGTTATCAATTAATACAAATTTGTGGTGCATTAAACCGCTGCCTTTACTTCCATCAGCAGTATCATCAATTACAGGAATTCCCGCATCCTTGAGAATTACAAAAGCATCATTTTGCTTGATTTCTTCCGGGCTTAATTTGCCGTCTTTATTGGTATCGGCCAGTTGGACAAATTCGTTGTAACGATCGCGCTCTCGATCGGGTAACTTCACTAACTCCTGGGCTGTATAATCGCTCCAAGGACGATTGTACAGATGTTCGACAATTAATCTGACTTTAATTCCCGATCGCGCGCGATCGGCCATTTGTCGCGCAATACCGGGCAAGCGAAACTCTTGAACCGCCACATCTACCGTCGATCCAGCACTGGCTACTGCCTCGGCGACCAACTTTTCTAAATCATCCCCAGGTCTAGTTTGCGCGCGATAAGGCTCCGTATAACTAGAAGTGAGGGACTGATTGAAGTATACTTGCAATAAGGGGTCTTGAGGCAACGGAGCCGGACTGGGAGGTAAATTCTGCACGTCATGCTTGGCTTGTCCGCAGGCCGTCAGGGCGATCGCCAGCAGTCCAGCACAGCAAAAACCTGGTAAATTATCATAAAGTACAGTCACAAAAATTTTAAATTTTATTGAGGTCATCGGTCTATTCACAGTTCAAAGATATTCGATCAAGCAAAGTTAAAACTATTAAATTTATGAAACGGAATAGATTTTGCGTCTTGTAGAACTGCCACGATGCCGGAAGCATCACTGGTAGGGTAGCAGCATTCAGGGGCGTGGATCAAACCCGATACTGCTGCTTTATGGCTAAAAGAAAAACAATTTTTGATTGCGGTCACAAAGGATATGGTAAAGCGTGCCATCGCTGCACGCAAGAGTTGATGGCGCAGCAGCAATATGTTGAAATGCTGGCAGAAAAACAAACCAAAAAACAAGAGAGGGAAGCATCATTTGCTAGAGATGCGATCGATCTCAGAGGTCTGCCAGACCATGTAGTTACTAAAGCTCGCGCTATTATAGCAGCTTTGGGGGAAAATAAGAATTACAGAGATTTCGGAGGCAAACGTCTGCGTCACAACCGCTGGATTGTGAGTATTCCTGTAACACGCAACTACAGAATGCTTTGTGAAGATTGCGGCACTTTCTTAATTCCCCAAAAAGTTTTGTCCCACGAAGAGTACAACGTTTGTAAACCAGGAAGTCATTAAACAGTTGACAGTTGATAGTTGACAGTTGACAGTTGGGAGTTGACGGTGGATAGTTGGGAGTTGACGGTGGATAGTGGACAGTTGGGAGTTGGGAGTTGGCATTTGGCAGTTGTTATCAGTCATAATTTAACAATCATGAGTCATTAGTCAATAATCATTAATGCCTTTAGGATAAGTGCCTTATTCATTAGGTAGTCATTCATTCATTATTAGTTCATCATTTAATTAAAGCCATGCAAATTTACCTTGACTATAGTGCCACAACACCCACACGCCCAGAAGCAATTGATGCTATGCAAAAAGCTCTAACTCAACATTGGGGGAATCCTTCTAGTTTGCACGAGTGGGGACAAAGGGCGGCGACTGCTTTAGAATTAGCCAGAATGCAGGTTGCTAGCTTGATTAATGCGCTACCAGAATCGATGATTTTTACTTCGGGCGGTACGGAAGCCGACAATTTGGCAATTATGGGAGTTGCGCGTCTTTATACAAAGCCGCAGCATATCATTATTTCCAGCGTAGAGCATTCGGCAGTATCAGAAACGGCGCGACAACTCGAAGAATTGGGATGGGAAATAACGCGATTACCAGTCGATAAATATGGGCGAATTCATCCTTTGGATTTGCAAGAATCATTGCGATCGCACACAGTGCTAATTTCGATTATCTACGGACAAAGCGAAGTTGGTACACTGCAACCAATAGAGACTTTAGGACAAATTGCGCGCGATCGCAATATCCTGTTTCACACCGATGCAGTTCAAGTTGCCGGCAAATTACCGATTGACGTGCAGAAACTGCCCGTAGACTTGCTTTCGCTTTCCAGTCACAAACTTTACGGGCCGCAAGGTGCAGGGGCGCTGTACGTGCGTCCAGGACTCGAATTGGTGCCAATGTTCGGCGGGGGCGGACAGGAGTTGAAACTGCGTTCAGGGACGCAAGCATTGCCCGCTATCGTCGGTTTTGGAGTGGCGGCGGAGTTGGCTTTGCAGGAAATGGATGTGGAAACGCCGAGGTTAATTGGATTGCGCGATCGACTTTTTGACCAATTAGCTCACATACCCAGTTTAGTCCCAACGGGCGATCGATATTACCGACTGCCGCACCACACCAGTTTTTGCATTGTCTCCCCTTCCTGTCGCCCTTACCAAAAGAGAGACACAGAGAGAATTACGGGTAAAACTATGGTGAGACAGCTAAATTTAGCCGGAATTGGCATTAGTTCCGGTGCGGCTTGTAGCAGTGGTAAACTCACACCCAGTCCGATATTATTAGCAATGGGATATGATGAAAGTGGCGCGGTTGGTGGAATTCGCTTGACACTGGGACGCGAAACCACGGAAGCTGATATTGATTGGACGGTAATTGCGATCGGGCAAATTTTGGATAGACTAATACCCAAGGTAGCATTGTGTAGACATTAGAAAACCGGGCGGTTGAAGAAGAAGATACGGCGGTTTAAACCGCGTCTACACAGACAAAACCCGCCTCCGCGGGTTGAAGAAAAGGCGGTAAAATTACGTTATCTTCGACCGTCCGCGGAGGCGGACATCGTTTGTGTAGACGCGGTTTCCAACCGCCGTCTTGTCTTCAGTCCGCGGAGGCGGACATCGTTTGTGTAGACGCGGTTTCCAACCGCCGTCTTATCTTAATCCAAGTGTATTGGTATATAATTAAAATAGAACAGAGTGGAGTCAAAGCTATGTCAACCACAGAAAAAGTTCGCTGGACAAGCGCTGATTTAGAATTATTACCCGATAACGGCAACCGTTATGAAATAATCGAAGGAGAATTGGTTGTGACAAGAGCACCTCACTGGAAACATCAAAATATTGTTGATAATGTTTGCAGAACCTTGGGTAATTGGTCAATAGAGACAGGTTTAGGTAAGGCTGCAACAACTGCGGGTCTGATTTTTACGGATAGTGATAATGTTATTCCTGATGTAGTTTGGGTAAGCTATGAACGTTTAGCACAAATATTAGATGAAGCCGGACATTTGGCGGGTGCACCGGAGTTGGTGGTAGAGGTGATGTCTCCCGGTGAAGAGAATGAAAAGCGCGATCGCCAATCCAAGCTAAAATTATATTCAGTTCAAGGCGTGCGCGAATATTGGATATTTGACCGCATACAGCAAAAAGTAGAAATTTACCGTCGGGAAAGCGGAATTTTGAAATTAGCGATGACTTTATTTAAAGAAGATAATTTAAACAGTCCTTTGTTACCCGGTTTTGGCGTGTCAGTAGCCACATTGTTTGCGTAGAGAGAAGACAGGGCGGTTGGAAACCGCGTCTACACAAACGATGTCCGCCTCCGCGGACTGAAGAAAATAACGTAATTTTATCGCCTTTTCTTCAACCCGCGGAGGCGGGTTTTGTCTGTGTAGACGCGGTTTCAACCGCCGTCTGCATCTCGTACAACAAGCTCGTACAACAAGCCCCAAAACCCACAACCATGATAAAATAAACCCGATCTTATTCACAACTCCCACAATGGAAGAAAACCGCGCCCAAGCCTACCTAGAACTAATTCACACCCTGCTGAATTGCGCCAGCGGAGACGAACCGCAGATATTGCAAGATAATATAGAATTGTTGGATGTCGAATTTCTGGAAACTTGCGAGAAAGTAGCAGAAAAAATGGCACAGCAAGGAGGAGAAAACGGCGCTAATTTCCTGCGAAATCTGATTAGTCAGCTATCACAATTAATCGATATCAACGATGGCGATATCTCCGAAGGTGAAAATCCCCAAGAGTATGCAAACTTTATCTTAGAATTATTGCAAGCAGAAGATGCTAGCAATAGCAATGCAGCAGTAATTCACGCCATGCTAGCCAAACGAAAACATCTCCTCAATGCTCGTTTTCCTAACATTTTAGAGCAAGTAGTGCAGAGGTTAATTGGTGGCGAAAATGCCCAAACCATTGAGTCAATGATCGGCCTCGTTGAAGACTTGACCATTAATATTAGCAATTTTTCGGGTGGGAATAGAGCGAATAATATTGAAATTGCCATTGCTGCTTATCAGATTGTTTTGAATAATCGGCAACCGGGAAGCGAAAAGTTTGCTCAAACTCAAAACAACTTAGCTGCTGCCTATATTAGCAGAATAAAGGGCTCGCGGGCGGAAAATGTGGAAATGGCGATCGCCCTTTATGGCGCTGCTTTAACAGTCTACACCCTTGAGGCCTTCCCGGAAGATTGGGGAATGGCTCAAAATAACCTAGCTGCTGCTTACGCCAACAGAATCAACGGTGTGCGGGCGGAAAATCTGGATCGCGCGATCGCATTTTTTGAGGCTGCTTTAACTGTTCGTACCCCTGAACAGTTTCCTGAAGATTGGGCAATGATTCAATATAACCTAGGTAATGCCCATAATGACAGAATCAACGGTTCGCGGGATGAAAATCTCGCAAAAGCGCGATCGTTTTATGAGGCAGCTTTAACAGTATATACCCGTGAGGATTTCCCTGAATATTGGGCAATGATTCAAAAGAAGCTGGCTAATGCCTAAAGTGAGGCTGCTTTAACAATCTCAGAAACCGGGTTTTTTCCGATATCTTCGCATCCCATCGAATATCTTCGCAAAAACCCGGTTTCTCGCTACGACGTACAATCTCAGAAACCGGGTTTTTTCCGATATCTTCGCATCAAATCGAATATCTTCGCAAAAACCCGGTTTCTCGCTACGGCGCATCTCAGAAACCGGGTTTTTTCCGATATCTTCGCCTTTGATCGAATATCTTCGCAAAAACCCGGTTTCTCGCCACCCACGCACAACCATGATAAAATAAAAGCCGGTGTTATTCAGAACTACCCACAATGGAAGAAAACCGCGATCGAGTTCACTCCGAAGGGGAAGATTTCCAAGAATATGCAAAATTTATCCTAGAATTATTGCAAGCAGAACTAAGCGATAGCGGTATTCAAGTAATTTACCCGATACTAAAACAACGGCAACATCTCCTCAATGGCCCTTTTGCCGAGACTTTACAGCAAGTAGCCCAGATTTTAATTGCCGAACATCCAGAAGCAATTGAGTTAATTGGCGGCATCATTGAAAATTTGAGTGTTCATATTTATCAATTTACCCAGGGCAGTAGAGCGAATAATATTGAAATTGCCATTACTGGTTATCAAATAGTTTTAAACACTCGGGAACCGGGAAGCGAAAAGTTTGCTCAAACTCAAAATAATTTAGCACTTGCGTACAGTGACAGGATAAACGGTTCGCGGGCCGAAAATCTGGAACGGGCGATCGAGTTTTGTGACGCAGCTTTAACTATCTATACCCTGGAGGCTTTTCCTGAAAAATGGGCAACGACTCAAAATAACCTAGCTATTGCCTACAGAAATAGGATAAACGGTTCGCGGGCCGAAAATTTGGAACGGGCGATCGAGTTTTATCAGGCTGCTTTAACTGTTTATACCCTTGAGGATTACCGTGAATATTGGGCAATGACTCAAAATAACCTAGCTAATGCCTACGGTGATAGGATCAACGGTTCGCGGGCCCAAAATCTGGAACGGGCGATCAAGTTTTTTCAGGCTGCTTTAACTGTCTATACCCTTGAGGATTTCCCTGAAAAATGGGCAGGGACTCAAAATAACCTAGCACTTGCGTACAGTAACAGGATAAACGGTTCGCGGGCCCAAAATCTGGAACGGGCGATCGAGTTTTATCAGGCTGATTTAACTGTCTATACCTTTGAGGATTTCCCATTCAAGAATGTTGAAACCTTAAATAATCTGGGCTGGGCTTATCTGGCCAAATTAGACTACATCAACCTAGAAAAACCAGAAGACACAAACCAAAAAGCAGCAACTCTCCAAAGTGCCTACGATACCTTTAAAACTGCCATAGTCAGAGCCGCCAAACTGCGGAAGTTGGAATCGCAAAATGAAACCAAACAAAAACACGACTTGCAGTGGGATAGACTCTACAAAGGCATGGTGCAAGTATGTCTCGATCGCCAAAGCAACCAAGAAGCACTAGAATATGCCGAAGCCAACAAAGCCCGCAACCTTGCCGAATTAATCGCCCAAAAACAGGAAATCCCCAAAACCCTAACACCCATCACCTTCAGCGAAATCACCCAACTCCTCACCCCCAACACCGCCCTGATTGAGTGGTACATCACCGACGCAGAAATCATCACCTTTGTCCTCACTTACCCCGACGTGCTGACAGTGCATCGGAATCGTCAATGCGCTGAATTAACCAACTTAGTTACTGAATACCGGGCCACATACAAACAAAGCAAAACCGACTGGCAAAAGCAACTTGCTACCGGGCTCCAGCGCCTCGCCGACATCCTCCAAATCACCACAATACTGCCGCCATCAACTACCAGCTTAATCCTAATTCCCCACTGGTTGCTGCACCTGTTCCCCCTCCACGCCCTACCCCTAACAGACGGCGAATTCTTATTAGATAAATACCTCGAAGGCATTCAATACGCCCCCAGTTGCCAACTCCTGCAACAGATTACCATCCACCCAAACTTTGACCAACTCCTCGCCCTGCAAAACCCCACCTCCGATCTGCGCTACACCGATTTAGAAGTCGCCAGCATTGCCCCCAAATTCGCGATCAGTCAAATTCTCCCCGGCGATGAAGCGAGTAAAACAAATCTCCTAGAAAAGTATCTAGATCAGTTAGAAAACGCCCACTGCGCGCACTTTTCCTGTCACGGCTCCTTCAATTCCGACGATCCGCTAAAATCGTTTTTAATCTTGTCTGGCGGCATCGTAGGGGAAGAACCCCCCCAGCCCCCCTTGCTAAGGGGGGAGCAAGAGGAAGAAGTTATCAAAGTCCCCGTTATTTCCAATCAAGAACCCCCCCAGCCCCCCTTGCTAAGGGGGGAGCAAGAAGTAGTTGTCAAAGTCCCCCTTAGCAAGGGGGATTTAGGGGGTTCTGATCGTTACGTGGAATGGCGCGCCGGCAAAACAGCCGACATTAACAAATGCCTAACTTTAGCAGACATCTTGTTACTGCAATTCAAACATTGCCGCCTAGTGGTGCTTTCCGCCTGCGAAACCGCGCTAATTGACACCCAAAATCGCTCCGATTATATAGGATTACCAACAGGATTTATCCACGCCGGTGCAATGGGAACCCTAGCCAGTCTGTGGGCTGTCAACGACCTCTCTACCGCCTTGATGATGGTAAAATTCTATGAATTGCTCAAACCTGGAGTTAGCATCGGTAAAGCCCTCCACGATACCCAGCGCTGGTTTAAGTCTGCCGCGACCTCAGATTTGCTATCATGGGTGCAGGAATCGGATAGTTTCGATGGCGATCGGAAAAAACCAATCCTCACGGAATTAGAAGGCTACAATGAGGATGAACAACCCTACGGCGATGTTTATCATTGGGGAGCGTTTTGTGCGATCGGATTATAATGTGATTATGGTTGGCGTATCGTATTGGGGTATAATTCAAAGAAAGATTTAATTTGATCAATGAAAACCGATAGCATATTTTACAACATCTTCCAAGAATTCCCCTTTGTGTTCTTTGCCCTTCTGGGCATACCAGCCGAGAGTGCCAACCAATACAAATTTACATCCCAAGAAATCAAACAATTAGCTTTTCGCCTAGACGGTTTATTTCTACCAATTATCCCCGATCCTCAACTACCATTCTACGTTGTCGAAGTCCAATTTCAACCAGATCCAACACTCTACTATCGTCTGTTTGCCGAACTATTCATCTATCTCAAACAATACCAACCGCCGCACCCTTGGCAATTGGTAGTCATCTACCCAAATCGGCAAACCGAAAGAGAAAGCAACATCCACTTTCAGGAAATGCTGGCACTCCCCAAAATCACCCGAATTTACATCGATGAACTAAGTGCATCAGAAACAGCATCTCTACCGATAAAAGTGCTAAAACTGGTAATCGAACCAGACAACACCGCCGAAAACTTTGCCATAGACTTAGCCAGACAAGCCGAAACCGAAATATCGGATACCACAGCCAGAGAGAACTTCATCAACTTATTAGAAACCATCATTGTTTACAAATTACCCCAAAAAACCAGAGAGGAAGTTGCCGCCATGTTTAGCCTAACTGACTTAAAACAAACCAGATTTTATCAAGATGTTTTTGCAGAAGGAAAAGCAGAAGCAGAAGCAGAAGCAGAAGCCAAAGCAGAAGCCAAAGCACAAGCAGAAGCTAAACAGCAACAAAAAGTTGCTATTTTCAGACTATTTAGTCTGGGATTAGCCACAGAACAAATTGCCACAGTTTTTGGCTTATCTGTAGCTGAAGTAGCAGCGATTATCACTGAAGCTCAAAAAGAACAATCTGAACAAGCCGAGCAAAATTAATCAACGTACACTAAAATTAGTAGGGTGCGTCAGTTGCGAAAATCCTGATTTTTCGTACCAACCTAAGACTGACGCACCTTACAAGTGAATTGTTGAGAAATTACCGAAAAAATTCCGAGAGAAGATTGCCGCTATGTTTCACCGGAGTGACTTAAAGAAAGGCAGAGTTTATCAAGATCTTTTTGAAGAAGCACAAGCCGAAGTATACGCTCAAACTAAACAGCGAGAAAAAACTATAACTCTCAGACTTTATAGTCTAGGATTAAGTGTAGAAGATATTGCTACAGTCCTAGACTTACCTGTAACTGAAGTATCAGCGACTATCGCTCAAGATCAACAAGTAAAATCTGAAATTAAACAACGAGAAAAAGCTGCGGTTTTGAGAATGGTTAGTGGGGGATTAGCTAAACAAGATATTGCTATGTTTCTAGACTGGACTGTATATGAAGTAGTAGAGGCTATCACCGAATCTCAACAAGAGCAATCCGAACCAAATTCATCAAACTAAAGTATACTTTAATCGGTTTTCAATTCAAACTACTTCTGAGGTAAAATCATGAATGAAGTCGATATTTTGTCCCAAATTTATAACGCCATTACCACCGCCCCCGCAATTTTTACTCCCCCTTTCATCGAAAGATTGCTCGCCGAAGTCCTCCCATTAGCAGAATCTGGTGCTGATAACGATACTGTGGAAGATGCTATCAATAAACTCTATAGAGAGTTTACAAAGGTCAGAGATGACATTAAAGGTCTGAAGAGAAAAAATTTAGATGATGCCGAACCAGAAATCACACCTGGTTATGAAACGGTAAAAAATGAATATCCCGATATCGAAAAGCTAGAAGCAAATTTGAAAAAACGCATTCAAGAAGCCTCAAATATCTCTGCTGCCGATGCTAAAAATTGATCATCCCCAAGTCTATATCTACAGCTACCAACTCAGCAAAAAAAGCAGCAAAACAGCAGCTAACTCAATCTGGACTTGGGCTAATAGTATCTGGCAACATTTCAGCCAAGAAAAAGAGCTAATTTTTTCCCAAGCTAACCTCGGTTATCCCCTAACTAGAGCAAAAAAGTTTTCGCATTCAAATAAAATTGATGGTTCCTTCAAGTTTTGCCTTCTGGAGGATAGTGAAGGAATTTTAGCTAGAATTGGCAGCCCAGAAACTGATGAAAATAAAGGCATAGAAATCACAGAATTAAAAGATTTTAATGTTAATAATCTCATGCTTGCTGATAGTTATAAAGATTGGCTGGGACAGACTATTTTTATAACCTACAAATTACCAACCGATCAACCTCTCACTAAAAAATACCTCCGCCAAGTTGCGGATGACTGTTTAAAGAATCTCTTCCCAGAAGCATCTGTGCGTCCACCTTTTTACCGCGATACTAAGTTACTGGGTTCTGCAATTTTTGAGTATAGTTCGATCAAAAGTCAATTACAAGTCTTTGTTTATCGGGTTGACGATGAGATTGAGGAAAAACTAGCGAAAATTGTTCAACGTTTGTTTGAACTGTTTTATTACCGCCATAAAATCACTAAGGCTTTTATTGATAGTCGCAAAAATCATTATTTACTGAAGCAGGAATATGCTAAGATTGAGGATACGATCAAAAGTTTAGAAACAAAAATTGCTGAAGTAACTCAGGTTGGAGTGCCAAATGATGTTGACAACCCAAAAAATGTTGATATTGATAAGTCTTTAACATATCTAAAAAGGAAACTAAAAGATCTACTTTTAGAAAGCTTGGATTATCAAAGAGCATTAGAAGGTTTAGAAAATTTTAATAATACGATAAATATTCATGTTTATAACTATCAGGAAAAACTATCTGAAATCTGTGATAAATGGCAAATGTCAACTGAAGATTTAAGAACATTTAAGTTTTTTATTGATAGAAGTTGTCCGTATTTTCAACGACAAATTCAGGGCGATTTAGGCTATTTTAAACATGGTACTGATTTGATTAAGATTGCGGTGGATTTGGTGGCGGGGATTGTGGATATCGAACAAGCAGAAATCGATCGCTCTTTAGAAAGAACTATTCAAATATGGGGTACTGGATTAGGGGCTGGAGGCCTTGTGGTGTCTGCGGTTGCCAATTATATCGAGAAACCCATAGTGTTCAAAATACCTCAAAAAGGGGATGTGCTTCATCCGGCTGTAGCTAGTCTGTTGTTGAGTCTCTTGGTTGTAATCGTGGTTTCTGGAGTGGTGGCCCGGATTAATGGTGCGTGGAAGATTAATCCGTTGAGATGGTTTCGGCGCAAGTTTCAACCTCTGAGATTGCCCGATTCCCAAAGTCCACCAGTTAATGATATTTTACGGGAAGCGGAAGAAGAAAGACTCGGCGGTTGAAACCGCATCTACACAAACGATGTCCGCCTCCGCGGACTAAGAGATAAGAAATAAGAGATAATTTAGAAGTGTTGAAATCCTCGATCGCACTCCAATACAATATCAGCATAAATCCCGTTGCGATCAGTCAACCAAATATCGGTGCTTTCCGTAGTGATTCCGACGATCGCAGCACCATCACCGATTCGATCGACCAATAGCTTAGCATGGGCGATCGGCAAAAACAACACTAACTCAAAATCTTCGCCGCCGTACAACGCCCAGTCTAATGCAGTTTCGGTTGATACGATTTCCCTTAAAATAGGGGGAATTGGTATTTTGGCGCGATCGACTTTTGCACCAACACCGCTAGCCCGACAAACTTGCACAATCGCATCAGCCAAACCATCGCTGCTATCCATTCCAGCGATGAAAATCGGAGAATTAACCCCCCCCGCCCCCCCCTTAGTAAGGGGGGGAGAAAGAAAATTCGACTCTTGTTTCTCACCCTTAGTAATCGGGGAATTGAGGGGGGGTTCCATTTCCAACTCTTGCTTCCCCCCCTTAGCAAGGGGGGGACTGAGGGGGGGTTCCATCGCACCCGCAGCATCTAAAATTTCCCAAACAACCGGCAAAACATCCAGCCGCGGTTTAGGCCGTTGATGAGCGAGAATTAAAGAAGTTCGATCGCCCTTTTCCAGATTTTGCCCAAATTCTGGATTCAACAACAATTCTAATCCCGCGCGGGATGCTCCGTGAAACCCAGTCGCCACAATCGCCCAATTCGATCGCGCATTAGACCGACTAATGGTACGATCGCACTCAACCTGTCCAAAAGCCGTAATCGCCACAGTCACCACGGGCGATCGCACCACATCCCCACCGGCGATCGGCGTATGATACACTTCCAAACAAGCCGTCATCCCCCGATAAAACTCTTCCACCCAATCCACAGCCGTATCCGCCGCCACAGCCAGGGCTACCGTCACCGCCAGAGGCGTTGCACCCATTGCCGCGAGATCCGACAAATTTGCTGCTGCGGCGCGCCAGCCTGCGTAATAAGGGCCTGTGGTGCGATCGCTAAAATGCACACCATCCACCAACATATCCGTCGTCACCGCCAGAGATTGGTGAGGATTTGTCGGAAGTACCGCACAATCATCTCCCACAATTTCGGCGGGGCAGAATTTTTGTAATATTCTTAAAAGACCTTGTTCTCCGATATCTTTGATCAGCATAGTATAGATAATTTTTTATTAATTTGATACTATTATATTGGATTTTATATACTATTGTTTATGATTATTTTGGAATTATTTAACCGCAGAGACCGCAGAGGGCGCAGAGGAAGAGAAGAGAGATATGAACAATTCGGACATCAACTTATTTGATAACTAAACCTAAATATAATACCAGATTCTCGAATTTTCAAATAATTCGAGAATCTAACATAATTTCTTAGTCCGCGGAGGCGGACTTCGTGTGTGTAGAAGCGATTTCAATCGCCGATCCAATCGCCGCTAATTTCCGTTTCCGCTTGATAACTAGCCCCGCCAAAAAAGCAGCAGAAGTTACTAATCCCGCAATTTCGGAAGGTTCTGGAACAGGTTCAGCAGAATCAGCTCGCATCTTAAACGAAAACTTATCGCGATTTGATTCCAACTTAATCGGAAAAGCTAAAGGATTTTTTGGATCAATTGCTGCATCGATACCAGCGACGCGAAACTCCGAGACTCCGTAACCGAGTAAAGCCACAAAATCTACTACTTCATTAGGCTTGAATTTGCCGATTTCTTGACCGCCAACTAAGACGCTGAAAAGTTCGTCAGCATCAATGCCGCTGGGTAAACCGAGGATTTTGGTAAATAGCGAGGGTTCGGTTGGATTGGGATTAATTGCTAACGAACTATTGTCAACAATGCACCCGTCACCCGTCCCGCCGCTACTACCATTCGCCACAGTATCGCCTATTTTGAAAGTAAAACCAGCAGCCGTGGGCGGGTCAAACCAGAGTCGATTGGCGACATTATTAAAACTATGCCAACCATCCTCAAAGTTATCAGGTAACAACGGATTTCGCTGAGAAGTACCGCAAATCGGATTTAGCAGAAAACCATGAATTTTTCCAGTTGCACTGTTAATGCCCTTTCCGGCAATTTGACCCCTATCGTTAATGCCGCTGACTTCTTGTAAAAACCACCCAGAGTCCTGAGCAATCAGACTATTAAGGTTAGCCATTTGGCCATCTTCCCAGATGAAACCGTGATTAAGCTGGCCCTCGCCAGCAATAGTGGTACCAAAACCGACTACTTGGCCTTTATTGTTAATATCAACCGCAGCACTAATATTGCCACCGAGAGTACCCAAGTCTGTAATTTGACCGTTTGACCACAAAGTAGCATGACTTTGCTTGAGGGTACTATTTGATGAATAGCCGATCGCCTGACCAGTATCATTGATATCATAAGCAATGCTACCGTTGTACCCTGGAAGAGTTCCCAAGTCAATCATCTGGCCATTTTCCCACTGGAAAGCATGAGTTATACCGAAAGCCAGGCCAGAATAACCAACTACTTGACCTTGATTGTTGATACCCTGAGCTCCTCCATTGAAACCAAGAGTACCCAAATCGATCATCTCGCCGTTTTGCCACAGGAATGGATTAAATTTCTGTTGGGTAGTATTAAACGTACCAACTATTTGTCCAGCCTCATTGATGTCGCTAGCCAGACTGCTGATACCACCAAAATAACCGAGGTCAGTCCTTTGACCGTTTTCCCACACGTAGGCATTATTCGTCCAATTTTCACCCAGATAACGACCCACGACTTGACCAGAACTATTCATTTGGTAAGCCCAAGTGGTGTTTGTGATTTCAGTTATCTGACCGTTGTCCCACACCCCAGCAACACCATTACTAACTAGCACTTGTCCAGAATTGCTTATACCGTAGGCATTGGTTTGGCCGAGGTCGGTAACGGCATAGGAAGCGAAACCAGTATGCAGCGTGGCGGCATTTACCGGTTCAACGGCGCTAAATCCCAAGACGGTGAAAGCTGTCAAGGACAGACAAGTTTGCACAAAAGAGCCCCAGTCCCTTTGTTCAAGCCTTTTTTTGAATTTTTGCATATCATGCACCTCAGATTTTTGCATATTTGCACAGAAGAGAACAAAAACAAGTTGCCTATGTATCTATCTCTCTATCTCTCTATCTGGGTGTCGATCGACTTTTTATGCAGAGACAGTCGATTTGTTACAAAACTTTATACCATACTGGAGATTAACCACACTTATAGGGAAAGATTAACAGTCAACAGTCAACAGTCAACAGTCAACAGTCAACAGTCAACAGTCAACAGTCAACAGTCAACAGTCAACAGTCAACAGTC
>NZ_JAUBVX010000012.1:131215-136850 GCF_036706065.1 Microcoleus sp. A2-C3
AACTGCATCACCATTCCTTACCAGAACTTGGCGGCAAGCGCAACCTAGGAAATCGATAAAAAGTATCTCCTTCATCATCCACCTCTAAAATCGCCGAAAAAATCTTAACTTGTCGGTTTAAATACTGCTGAGCAACTTCAGCCTCAACCCTAGCGCTGGCGGCTAACTGAATCAGCGACATTTGACTGTTTTGATTTTCCAACAACAAATAAAAAGCCTCATCCAACTGTCGCTTTTGCTTGCTTTCATTCAGATTGTTGACAATCAACAAGCCTGCGAATCCGCCCAAACCAATTACCAATAAAAATTCTAAAATTGCCATATTAGCGATCGAGTTTCTAGATTTAATAACCAAGCAGACGACGTAGAAATTAATGAATTTGATTAAAGTTGAACTTGTCTGATTAACTCTTCCAGCCCGCGGAGGCGGTCTTTGTTCGTGTAGAAGCGATTTCAATCGCCGTCTTTGTTTGTCATAATTTCTTCCAGCCCGCGGAGGCGGTCTTTGTTCGTGTAGAAGCGATTTCAATCGCCGTCTTTATTTGTCATAATTTCTGCCAGCCCGCGGAGGCGGGCTTTGCTTGACAAGAAGCGATTTCAATCGCCGTCTTTGTTTGAAAAGAAACGATTTCAATCGCCGTCACCGATTAAACTTGAGGTTGAACCAAATTTTCCTTTCCTTTAATCACCTTAGCAGATATAATCTTATCTCCCTGCCTCAGTTTATCCAAAACCTCTTTTCCTTCAATCATGTAACCAAAAACAGCATACCGACCGTCCAACAAATTCAGACCAGCGGGCGTGAGTTCAGGTTCAAATAAGAAAAAGAAAAACTGAGAAGAACCGCTGTCGGGATCGGCTTCAGCGCGCGCCATCGCCACAGCGCCAAAAGCTGAAAAAGGCAAAACAGGCTCGTCACGATAACGCCCCGCATCCTCTAGAGTAATCCCATAGACAGGTTCCTTGTCCTCTCTAACAAGCACTTCCAGCGGCACATTTCGGTATTTGCCAGTACCTGGATCAATAAAGCCCACTTCCTTGCCTTCGGGATCTCCCGTTTGCAAAACGTAGGATTCTTCCGATCGAATAAATGGTAAACCATCATAGAAACCTCGATCGACCAAATCCACAAAATTACCAGCAGTCACCGGCGCGCTGTAACCGTCAACCACAACAGTAATTTTCCCCTTATCCGTTTCCACAGCCACAGTAGCGCGCCCTTTCAGTTGAGGCAGATTAGCATACTTAGCAGGCACTTCAAACGGAAACTTTGTCACCATCAACTCTTCGATTTCGCCTACCGAACCGAGAATTTTGGCCTTCAACTCAATAACTTTTTCCCTGTCTTTAGCCTCAACAGCGGTGGAAAGTTCGGCAACTCCCTCCTTGACTTGTGCAACTAGCGCCTCAGCTTCCGGCTGTTTCGCCTCAGGAATACTCTTTAAAATGTCCGACTCTCGCAGGTTGAGAATCCTCGAAGCCTTGTTGACATCGCTGCTAATGGGCCCCCAACGTTTAGAACGGATGTGGTTGCCAATGTCTTCGAGACTGATTTGCAACTCACGCACAGTAGGATTGTCAATAGGTAGCGCGAAACGCAGTAGCGCCCGGCCATCGCTAATCGGATTCCCCGCAGGCATACTGCTGCTGGGACGTTTGGCATAGGAAACTGCACTGAAACTCAGGGAGAGTGCGAACAGCAGGAGTGCTAAGGCACCGGTCTTGACCCAGCGCTTGCACGTATCGATCGAGAAATTAGTCCAATGCAACATATCTTTAACTTTTATTGCCTCTATTATCTTCCCACAGCGCGCGATCGCCTTCTATCCATTACATCCCTTGCCGAACTCACTCAACTGACAGAGGTTTTTAGCTTTCTGTAAAGCACTTGCTCCCTTTGAAAGGTAAAATAAATTGCCAATTGCTTTTTGATGCCATCAGCTAGACTGCGGCTTGAAGCTGACCCCGCTCAAAAACGGATACAATCCCCAGACTCCTGTCGTGGAGAGATCAAAATTTTAGACCAAGGTTCAATCTCCCAGATTCAAAGCTGCGAGTGAATCTCAAATCTAAAATCCCAAATCTAAAATCGACTGACTATAGTTCCCCCGCGCCTACGTGGCGACGGGATTGCCCGCAAAAATTTATATGCTCTCCAGTAACGACTTTCGACCAGGTGTTTCAATTGAATGGAATAACAGCGTGTGGCGGGTTATCGAATTCCTCCACGTCAAGCCCGGAAAGGGCTCCGCTTTTGTGCGGACAAAATTAAAAAACGTCCAAACCGGCAGCGTAGTGGAACACACATTCCGGGCCGGCGAATCTTTGCCTCAAGCCAACCTCGAAAAGAGCGCGATGCAGCATACCTATAAAGAAGGCGAACAGTTTGTCTTTATGGATATGGAAACTTACGAGGAAAGCCGCCTCACAGCTAAGGAAATAGGCGAGCGTGTCAAGTACCTGAATGAAGGGATGGAAGTCAGTATCCTTCGCTGGAATGACCAAATCATGGAAGTGGAATTACCCAATTCTGTCGTCTTGGAAGTGACACAAACCGATCCCGGAGTCAAAGGAGATACTGCCACCGGTGGTAGTAAACCGGCTATCCTTTCCACCGGAGCTCAGATCATGGTTCCCCTATTTATTTCGATAGGAGAACGCATTCGGATTGATACTCGTGAAGACAAGTACCTCGGCCGAGAGTAGCAAAGACGGAGAAAAAGGGAGTTTTAAGTTTTGAGTTTTGAGTTATGATTTATTAGTTAAATAGCTAAAAAATCATCGCTTAAATCTCAAAAAATCTCCTTTTTACCTCCAAAATCGGTGAAGTTTCCTAGCTTCGCCGTCTCCAATTTTTTCAATTTTAAATTCTTAATTACCCTTGAATCTACTGTGCAATTAGACTTAAACCAGCTTTGCGAACTGCTGACTGTTTTAGACAAAACAGGCATTTCGGAACTGACGTTAAAAAGTGGGGAACTTGAACTGACTGTACGCAAAGGCGTTCTGGTCAGCGAACCAGGCACTGCTGCTGCGCTCACTGCGGCTGCAAGTGTCGCTCCAACGATCGCCCTCAGCTCTGTTTCTAGCCCCACCGCGGCATCACCGGATGCCCCAAGCCAAAATACAGGCGCGACTGCGGCCACTCCTGCACCAGCCCCTGCTACCGCCGTTCCTGCTCTCGTCTCTCCTCCTGTCGATACCAAATGGGTGTCAATTATCTCGCCGATGGTAGGAACGTTTTATCGCGCTGCTGCTCCCGATGAGCCACCTTTTGTCAATGTGGGCGATCGTATCAAAGTCAGTCAGACAGTCTGTATTATCGAAGCTATGAAGCTGATGAACGAAATTGATGCTGATGAAGTGTCCGGTCAAGTCATGGAAATTTTAGTCCAAAATGGCGAACCTGTCGAATACGGTCAAATTTTAATGCGAATTAATCCGGATTGAAGCATTACTTTATTGTGATGGACAGAATAAATGCTAATATTTCGAGATCACTTCTCCCCGGTGAGTTTGATGAAGTCATCCCAGCCTGTCCCGCAATACGAGGTTGTGCAACAAGTTGCTGAGTATTTCAGTATTCTGAGCGAGCCAATGCGTTTACGAATTTTGAACTTGCTTCGCGACGGCGAAAAGTGCGTGCAAGAGTTGGTGGAAGCTACTCAAACGAGTCAAGCCAATGTTTCTAAGCACCTAAAACTCATGCTCCAAGCTGGTATACTCACTCGCCGGAGTGAAGGGACATCCGCTTATTATAAGGTGCAAGATGAGTTAGTTTTCGAGCTGTGTACTATGGTGTGCGATCGGCTTGCCACCCGGATCGAACAGCAAGCCCTGCACTTTCGGGAATTTAGCCTGACTACAAAGCACTGAAAATTAGTCAGTAGTCCATAGTCAGTAGTCCGTAGTCATCAGTCATGGGTTATATCAAATCCGGTAACTAAGGAATTATACCCTGCAAGCGAGCGAGACGGGAGGCTCCGCAATCCGAAGCGGGCTGCACGCTCGCATTGCACTCCAAAAATTATTATTCCGATGCAAAGGTCAATGATTTCATAAATTATCAGTTATCAGTTATCAGTTATAAATCCCTATTTATTGCATTCAGACTAATGACTAAGGACTACTAACTAATGACTAATAACTAATAACTAATGAATCAAAAATTATACCAATTTAAAAAATCCTTGCTACAATACTTGAGTTTAAGTTTGTTTACTCAAATATTGTCGCGCTTTGCCTCGCTGTAAGATTTTCCGTCTTTTTTTTTGGTACACTCTTTCTTCGACACACCCTACCAATATTGTTTCATTGATTTTCCAAATTGGTATTAGTTAAGGGGAAAATTTTTGTCAAAATTTTGGCGGGTACTCGGTTGAGCCACCTCCAAACCTTCGCCACCCAAAAGTTCCAAAGGCTTGCCGTCCACCGAAATCCAAACCTTAGTATTCGGTTTTAAACTGGTAGCTGTATAGATAACTTGCCCTAACCGACTCGTCATTGAACTGCTGCCTCCCCCCGCAGTAAATTCACGCGACAAATCGACATAAACTTCGTCATTTTTGACACTCAAACTCAGGAGTTTTGTCCCTTTAGGAATTTCGCTAAAAACAGTTGCATCCTTCGGCCCTGCCAACAAACTGTTAAAAGCAGCTTGTAAAGTTGCATCAGCCTGATCGGCTTGTTTGACAGCTACTTTTGTAGGAACTGCCTCAAATTTGCCGATCGCACCTTTAACCCAGTAGACTTGGACTGTCTGGGCATCAGCCTGCTGCAAAGGCTTTGGCTGTGGCGACGGCGCCAGAGCCTGCGGTGTCACAGAGGTAGGCCTCTGAGCTTGAGGCGTCTGAACCTGCTGCGGCACTTGCACAGCATTTGGTGGGGGTACGGGGATAATTACAGCAGGGGATTCCGCAGGACTTGGGGACAGCGCCGGAGCGGTTGTCGGAGCAGAAGACTGCGTGTCTGCGGTTGGGGAACGGTTCGCCGTCCACCAGGCAATGCCCCCTCCCGTCACTAAAGCCAACCCGCAAACACCGGCAATGACTGCTGTTCTGGAGACGTGGCGTACTTCTTGTCCATCTTTCATAATACAAATCCTCGTTACAGATAGAGCGCTTGGGACGGTGAGGAGCGACTCCCGATCAGCTACATTTGTCTATGGTGAGATTCTGGAATTGACACAATTGCACTACTGCTAGCGAACACTATACGGCAAGCCCAACATATTCTGAATCCGACTATGGGCATCCTAGACCATAATATGAGCTCTCGCGCGTGGAGTATGTGACATTTATCTCGATCGGCCTAGTAGCTATATTCTATCGTAGTCATAAAAAATTAAAGGATGAAAGGAAATTTAGCAACGGGTTATGTAACGAATTTAACCCAGCTAACGGATTTAACCGATTTAACCGATCGACATTGATGGAAAAAGGAAAAAAAGATGAATGTAGCGAATTTAACCGACGCAACGGATAGAAGGAATAATCAGAGCGATAAAAATATTTTTTCCCAAACAAAAAGCGCCCCTATTTCTAGGAGCGCTTTTTGTCTATCTCAGGTTAAAAATTAACCGTTGATGGAAGGAGCAACCAAAGCAACTGGAATTGTTTCACCAGCGGCCAAGTCG
>NZ_JAUBVX010000013.1:0-26159 GCF_036706065.1 Microcoleus sp. A2-C3
ACATGGCTCAAGCTCAACGTCTCGCTGGCTTTAGTTGTAGCATACTCAAAGATCTGTTTAGAATGAAATAGCCCTGAACGGACATGGCATCTCTAAAACTTAAATCATTGTCCTAATTCTATCTATCACAAGTCAGAAAACCAGTGCCCGAATCTTGATGAAGATCGTTTTATTTTTGGGTGTTGCTTAATCAGGGTATGAAAAAGAATCAGGCAAAAATCAAGAAGCTTTGTGGACAATGGTTTTTATGATTTGCATATTTAGCCGTTCATACCGTAAATCAGCCCGAAGACGGCGAACAGAATTCGCGTCTACATAAACGATGTCCGAGCTCAGAGGGACTGAGGAAAATAACGTAATTTTAACCACTCATTCTTCAACCGGCGGAGGCGGGTTTTGTCTGTATCGACGCGAATTCTATTCGCCCGGTATCGACGCGAATTTTATTCGCCCGGTCTTCTGTATTTCATGCGATCGCAATTTACGATATCATATCACTACGAGCAACGCAGCAATCCCAAGTCTGACCGATCGCCCGTGGCTACCTGCCTTTTGAACATTGATGATTTTTGAGCGCCTTGAAATACTACAGCCAACATCCTAACGCTTTCTCGATCGACTATCTCAACGACTTACGAGGAGCAATACTAGCCTCACCTTACTTTGCAATCAACAACCTCAACCGCGATTTCATCGGCACAAAAGGCTTCTCCGTGGTGTTTGTACGCGCCCAAATTGCCGAAGTAGAGCGTCGCTTCCCCTTGTTCAAACCCTATCTAGACAAAGCATTACAGCCTGAATGCAACGCTTTTTACCTCAACCCCCTACTGCTAGGCGAAGGTTCCCGCGTCGATGCCCATATCGATCGATCCTTGCGATCGTACTGCAAAACCGTCGAACCTCCCGCAGCCGTCAGCGTATTGTACGTACAAGTGCCCCCAAATTTGCAAGGAGGAGAGTTAATACTGCGGCGCAACAAACAGCAAGTTGGACAGATTAAGCCGCAAGCCAACTCACTGATCTATTTTCAAGGAGATTTAACTCACTCTGTCAACGCTGTTAAAAGTACCGGGACTCGCTTGAGTTTGGTTTGCGAACAGTACAGTTTGAGCGCCACAGAATTACAAGATATTCCCGGATTTACGGTGGAATCTAGGGCCGCGAAAGCAAAGAGTAAGTGATGTTTATTCGATCCTTGATATCATATCCGTTCAATGAATCACAATGCTTGTAGGTGCGGGTTCACCAAAAATCTCTGACTCAAACTAACAATATCTATAAACCCGCCCCCACCACGCCACAAAAATCGATCGCGCGCAATTCAACGGACATGAGATGAGCTAGTATGGTGCGTCAGCTTTAAATCATCAATTATCGATCGCATAACCCGCCGCCGTCGCACCCTACAAATTTCATCCCATACATCCACTACATCCGCTACATAATCCGTTGCCGAACTTTCTGCTGTGCGATCGCCACGAGTGTTTCAGTTTCGCAGTTTGCTATAATTACTTACACGGGTTTTGATGCTAAGGAACCAAGTCTATGACTATTGCGATTTCCCTCAGTCCAGAAATAGAGGCACTGCTTCGCGAAAAAGCCGATCGACAGGGACAAGATATTAGCATTGTGGCTGCCCAATTACTAACTCTAATTTTGGAATCGGAAACACCAGACTCCCAAGAAGATATTCAAGCTATCCAGCAAGGTTTGGACGATTTTGATGGCGGACGATTTAGTTCTTTTGACGAATTTGCTGAATCACAGCGGCGCAAGTACAATTTACCAGCCAATTGATGACATATCGCATAGAAATTTCCAGCGTTGCACAAGCAGAAGTTGACAGTATATTTCTGCGGATTTCTCAGGTGATGTCACTAGAGAAAGCTAGGGAGTGGTATGATGGATTGTTGAATGAGATCGCATCTCTATCGTCAATGCCAAAACGCTGTCCTTTGGCAATGGAAAATCAATACTTCAGTAAGGAAATTCGGCAGCTAATCTACGGTAAAGGACGCAATTCATACCGTATTCTTTTCGCAATTGTAGAAAGTGAAGAGGTGTCCACAGTTCGCATCCTGCGTATTCGACACGCTCCACAACAAACTCTTGGTGAGAACCTGGAGTCTGATGAAGGATAATCAGCTAGTATGGTGCGTCAGCTTTAAATCATCAATTATTGCTCAAATAACCCGCCGTGGCACCCTACAACTAAAATCCTGCGGTTATGTGCGATACGTGCGATCGACCCTCCGACCAAAAAACTCAAATTCCGTAGCCTACGATACATTTATTTTCTTAATCATTGTTTACACTTTCCAAGTGTAGAGAGTGTACTCTCCATAATTCTCCAAAATCTAAACAAGTGCGTTGTTTGCTGGACTGCGATTTATCGATCGCCCAACAGTGAAAAACCATAAGTAGTTTTGACCAGAATTCATCGGAATTGACTCGCACAAAATTTTTGAGCTTACCAGGGCGAAGATTAGCTACTAAATCTGTGCAGCGCCGACATCTATCATGTTGACTCAAGTTAGTACAGGCTCCTGTCATCTATTTTATTGCTAATAACTGAAATTCAACCGCATCTATCTAACACTGGATTCTCATCAACACGGACGGCCAAGAAATTCCGCCTCGCTCCTCCAATCTTTGAGAGCCTGCCAAAAAAGGCATTCTCCAAAAAGTGAGTTCAGACTAAAAATGTTGGGTAAATCTCAGATGTTGCACCATTCTCAAGAACAGGCAAGATGCCTGTTACACAAGATATCAAATTTCTTATGGGGTGGGCATCCCGCCCTTAAAAGGCTTATTTGTAATGGTGCAAGATGTAAGGTAAACCCAACATATTCATCAATGGTTAGACTTCTGCTAACCTATATTTTTTCACAATTACTCGTCCCATAATCCCCATAAAAACAACCATGAGTGGAAACGAATCCCGCGTACAAGCAATTTCTCAAATTGTCAACCGCCAACTGACTCCTGCCAAGCCTCCCAAGCGGTTAGAAGAAATTTGGGCAACAGACGTTTTTAGTCTGAGCAAGATGCAAGAAAGCCTGCCCAAGAGCATTTTCAAATCAGTAAAAAACACCATTCAAACCGGGCAAACACTCGATCCTTCCGTAGCTGATGTAATTGCAGTAGCAATGAAAGATTGGGCCATTTCCAAAGGAGCCCTGTACTACGCCCACGTATTCTACCCGCTAACCAACAGCACCGCCGAAAAACACGACGGTTTCATCTCAGTCCAAAGCGACGGCTCCGTCATCTCAGAATTTGCAGGTAAACTTCTAGTACAAGGCGAACCCGACGGTTCCTCCTTCCCCAACGGTGGCATTCGCTCCACCGCCGCCGCTCGCGGATACACAGCCTGGGATGTCACCAGCCCCGCCTATGTCATGGAAACAGACAACGGCATGACATTGTGCATTCCCACTGTTTTCATCTCCTGGACAGGTGAAGCCCTAGACAAGAAAACCCCGCTTTTGCGCTCCATTGGCGCCATGAACAAAGCAGCAACCAGAGTATTAAAACTGTTAGGAAATACCGAAATTGCTCCCGTAAATTCCAGTTGCGGTTGCGAACAAGAATACTTCCTGGTAGATTCTAATTTCGCCCACAGCCGCCCCGACTTACTGCTAGCAGGTCGCACCCTCTTTGGCAAACCTCCCGCCAAAGGTCAGCAATTTGACGACCACTATTTTGGAGCAATTCCAGAGCGCGTTCAAGTCTTCATGCAGGAAGTAGAAGAAAGAATGTACCGCCTGGGAATTCCTGCCAAAACCCGCCACAACGAAGTAGCACCCGGTCAATTTGAAATTGCACCATTTTTTGAAGCAGCAAACGTCGCCAGTGACCACCAACAATTAACCATGACAATTCTCCGCAACACAGCGAAGAAACATGGTTTTATGTGCTTGCTGCACGAGAAGCCCTTCGCGGGAATCAACGGTTCCGGCAAACACGTTAACTGGTCAGTCGGTAACGCCACCCAAGGCAACTTATTAGACCCCGGCGATACACCGCACTCCAACATACAGTTCCTAGTTTTCTGCGGCGCTGTGATTCGCGGCGTTCACAAATACGGGTCATTGTTGCGTGCGGTAGTTGCAACTGCCAGCAACGACCACCGATTAGGTGCCAATGAAGCTCCACCAGCGATTATCTCCGTCTATTTGGGCTCGCAATTAGAAGATATCTTCGAGCAAATTAGCAAGGGAGGAGCTAAGGGTTCTCAAGGTCGGGGCATCATGAATCTAGGCGTAGAAACACTGCCTACTTTCATCAAAGATGCCGGCGACAGAAACCGGACTTCGCCCTTTGCCTTTACTGGAAACCGCTTTGAATTCCGTGCAGTAGGTTCAGGTCAGTCTGTTTCCGGCCCGTTGGTGGCGATGAATACAATTCTTGCAGATTCTTTGGACTGGGTTGCTAACAAATTAGAAAGCGATTTGGCTAAAGGAACTGACCTGAATGCTGCCATCCAAACAGTTCTGAAAGAAGTGATGGACGACCACGGCGCTGTGGTATTTGGCGGCAACGGCTATTCTGAAGAATGGCACAAAATGGCCGAGGAACGGGGTTTAGCCAACTTGCGGACTACCGCCGATGCTTTGCCCGTCTTGAAGGAAGGATACATTGAAGACTTGTTTGAAAAGACAGGTGTTCTGACTCCCGTTGAATTGGAAAGCCGTTATGATGTCTATGCAGAGCAGTATTTGCTGGCAATTGAAGTCGAAGCAAAACTGGTCGGAAGCATTGCCAAAACCATCATTTATCCGACTGCGGTGAGATATTTGTCTGATCTTTCCAGCACGATTGCTGGCTTGAAAGAGATTGGGATTGAACTGGAAAAGGAAACTGCGGAAAAAGTCGCGGTGCTGGTTAAGTCGATGATGAATACTGCGAGCAAGTTGAGTGATGCTTTGAGCAAGCATGATTTTGCTACGACAGAAGATCATATGCAGTATGCTTCGCAAACAATTCGTCCTTTGATGGATGAGGTTCGCCAGTATGCGGATGCTTTGGAAGGTGAAGTTGCTGATGATTTGTGGCCGCTGCCTACTTATCAAGAAATGCTGTTTGTTAAGTAATAGCAAACCTGGTTAGTTTCGGTAGGGACATGGCAGTGCTGTGTCCTTATTTTTTGGGTTAATTGCAGGTTAGATTTGTTGCATAATTTCCAGAAACCCGGTTTCTTCCTAAATATTTCGCCACCCAACCGAGATTTTTCCAGAAACCGGGTTTCTGAGACTTTGCATAATTGCCAGAAATCCGGTTTCTTCCTAAATATTTCGCCAATCAGATATACCGAACCTGATTTTCCATCTCATCCGCCGTTACTTGATTCAAAATTACTAATAATCGTTGCGCTATTTCTTGGGGTGGACGACGAAAAGCCAAAATTACGCCGTAGTGCGTTCGTGAGGTATCAAAATAAGCTTGTATAAGTTTTTCAAAGTCGCTTCGGTTGTGCGTAACAAGCGTCCTTCTTTGGTTAACAGCGTAAGCGAGTTGTTCTTCATCACTTGCCTGAAGCTGTCCTGCGTCTCTTACGGTTAGAGCATCAAATCCTCTCGCTTTCAACAAATCTGCGACTAATACATTGACATCCTCATCCAGGTACAAACAAATGAATAAATTACTCATAAATCTCGCACCAACGGGTCAATTAAATCATCAGGAATTCGGTTGCGTTCAATATAAGTATTAATCTCATCTTGATGGTCACTGTAATAGCTCAACGCATCGAAGACCTGTGCCAGCGTTAGGTGAGGAAGACCGTTAGGAATTTCTTCTGGTGAAATACCCATACGCCAAGTTTCAACGATCGCCCTAACAGATGTCCGCGTGCCCTTGACGATCGGCTCACCGCTGAGAATTTGCTCATCTCTGACAATGTAAAGATGTTCCGTTGTTTGAACCATAGCTGCAAATACCAGATCGAGTATTTCCCATAATTATAGTGCTTTTACTTGTTACCAGTTAAAGCGAGGCAGAGCCTCTAGATATCGGTTCCCAGGGAGAGCCTGGGAACCAGAGGACTAAAGTCCTCACTAAGCGAGGCAGAGCCTCTAGATATCGGTTCCCAGGCCGTCGCCTGGGAACCAGAGGACTAAAGTCCTCACTACAAACCTAATTTCTAACTGGATGCTTTCTCGATAGCTGGAGGCTCTACCGTATCGCCAAAGGCAATCCGTAGAAAAGGCGGAGCCAAAAAAGTCGTCAGAATTACCATGATAATAATCGAAACCTCCAGCGGCTTATCCAAAGCCCCGCTAGCCGAACCGATACCGGCAAAAACTAACCCGACTTCGCCCCGAGGAATCATCCCAACTCCGATCGCCAATCGATTGATTCCAGGCTGACCAAACACCGCCCAACCAGTGATCAACTTGCCCAAAATCGCCACTACAATCAAAAACACGGCAATCAAAAGTCCCGCCCGATTATCCGGCACTGTTGGGTTCAAAACCCCCAAATCGGCGCGCGCTCCCACCGTCACAAAAAAGATGGGTACAAACAAATCTGCGACAGGTTTAATCAACTCATCCAACTCGTTGCGGGCATCGCTTTCATCTAACACTAAACCAGCCGCAAAGGCACCCAAAATCGCTTCGAGATGAATTGCGTTGCCGATAAAAGCCATGAAAAAAGCAAAGATAAATGCCGGCATGACAATATTACCGCGAGTTTTGAGTTTCTCAACTACAGCGGCAAAGGTTTTATTGAAAATGCCGCCCAACAGAATTGAACCTAGTAGAAATGCAGTTGCACCAATGATTAAATAGATGACATTAACAACATCAATTTCACCTGTTTTCGCTAAACTAGCAACTACCGCCAAGACAATAATTCCCAGCACGTCGTCAATTACTGCCGCCCCGACAATGATTTGACCTTCTTTAGATTTCAGCCGTCCTAATTCAGACAAAACTTTCGAGGTAATTCCGATGCTGGTTGCCGTCAAAGCAGCCCCTGCAAAAATTGCCGGAATCGCCGCCGTGTGAAAAATTATCATCAAGCCCGCAGTACCCGCAGCAAAGGGAACTGCTACGCCGACAACAGCGACAAAGGTAGCTTGAATTCCCACTTCTTTGAGTTGTCTGAGATCCGACTCCAAACCAATTTCAAACAGTAGAATAATCACCCCCAATTCAGCCAGCACAGAAATGATTTCGCTCTGCGATTCAAACACGCTGCTGACGGCGGCCGGGGACATAGGATTTATTGACTGCAAAACAGTCATAATTCCTGAGTTGGAAGCTGACAGTCCGCCTTCGGGAAAAACGATCAGGTGTAAAGCGGATACGCCAACAATCACCCCTGCTACAAGTTCACCCAAAACTGGTGGAAGATTAAACTTCAGAGCCGCTTCCGCGCCTAATTTGCTGGCAAGATAAATCACTACCAAACTGAGCAGAACTCCGCTCAGAATGATCGGCGAATTTTCGGGATCGAGTGTTGCTAGCAAAGGTATGGGAGCAATTAAGGATGCCATCCCAGAACTTAAAGCTGTAATTGTTGGGTTAAAAAACATGGTACAATGATGATAAGAAAGACATTCTAATCAGATAATTCTGGATGCAGACAAACTAAAGGACTCCGGTTTTTTAAAGGCTGGTTGTGCGGATTTAGATGGTCAAGCAAAACTAGAAGAACCCAAATCGGGGGGTACATCTTGCCACCGCCCTTGTCCGACGGCTTGAATTGCTTCTTTTAGCAAGATATCACCGGTATAAATTGCTCTACCGACGATCGCACTTTTGACACCAATTGGTTCCAAAGCCAACAAACTTAACAAATCTGCGATCGAACTAACGCCGCCGGAAGCAATCACCGGAATCGAAATAGCGTTAGCAATTTCGCGCAAAGATTCCAAGTTCGGCCCTTCCATAGTACCATCACGGTGAATGTCGGTGTAAATAATTTCAGCAGCACCTAATTCTGCCATTTTCTGCGCCAATTCTGTTGCTAAAACTTCTGAAGTTTCTAACCAGCCTCTGGTAGCAACTTTACCATTTCTGGCGTCGATTCCGACGAGAATTTGACCGGGAAATTCGGCGCACAATTCGCCGACTAATTGCGGTTGTTCGACGGCGACAGTGCCGAGAATGGCGCGCTGAACGCCTAATTTGAGAATTGCTGCGACAGAAGGGCGATCGCGCATTCCACCGCCTAGTTGACAAGGAATGTCCACTGCGCGGACGATCGCCTCAATGGCTGCTAAGTTTACAGGATGACCGGCTTTTGCCCCATCGAGGTCTACCAAATGCAGCATTGTCGCGCCTTGATTTACCCACTGTCTGGCGACTTCGACGGGATTGTCGTTAAAAGTTTGAGACTTGGCGTAGTCTCCTTGATACAGTCTGACGCATTTTCCGTCCAATAGGTCGATCGCTGGAATTACATTCATGATTTTGTAATTGGTAATTTGCACTTAATAACGAACTTTTTATCTACAAATTTTGGCTTTTCCCGTTCCCCCTTCTCATTTTTCCTTACCTGTGCAACGGCTATTTAAATGAAACATAATCGATGATGATAGAGTTGACCACAAAGGAGTATTAACCTCAGCTTTTCGCAAAGCTTCTGCCGTCCAGTCGTTGCAAGTTCTAAAAATCCAGTAACTGTCTTTTGCTTCATAAAAACTGTCGTTTTTGTCGTAGCCGTAGCTAATTTTTATTTTATTACCTCCGGCGTCTAATTGGAATGTATTTTTAATAAAATTTACCATCCTCAGATAATTTTCTCCACTAATTTTAACACATTTGGTTTCTGGATTTGGGAAAAAAATCTGATAACCTTCGACTTGTAGGGTAGATGGATTAGGGAAAATAAGCGCCTTTAAACCAGTAATTGGGTTGATACTTCCTGATGTGGGAGTTTCCAGCATAAAAGCTCGATCTCCCCAGCCAAAAGATAAATATTTATAATCGGAAGCGGCCTCGCGCCCTATTTTTGTTAGCGGTAAATATTGATTCCAGTCAAAATATTTATTCTTAACTGGAACAATGATTTCGGTGTGGATGCCTCCGTTATAAATTTGTATGGAAACCGTGCAATCTGCTTGTGAGTAATATCCCCATTTTGTGGGAGTGAGAAAGCCAATAATTAGGAAAGCGGTAAAAGATAAGATGAAAATTCCTAAGCACTGTATGTTTTTTTTCATTTTAACGGTGGGTGTGGAATTCGGCTTTTTATAAAGACTTTAATCCTTAATAATTCCCAAGATAAGGACTTTAGTCCTTACTACAAATATCGTACCAAATTTTAAACCGAAGGTCGCTTCATTTTCGTGGGAAAGAATGCTCGAAATGCTGAATTTCGTTCTTCGGGGGTTTCATTCGCCCAACTCGACAAGCTTTCGTAGAAAAAGAATGAAACACCTCCAAAGTTTCTTTTTCGGACTTCTTGCACTTGATCTTGAATTTGTTTAAGGGGAACTGGACTATTTTTTAAGCCTGTTAAAATGCCGATCGCAGTTGGAATGTGCCCTTTAGCTAATTTAACTTCTTCGCGATCCAATTCGGCATTAAAACGCTTGATATCGCTGCGATAAACCTGGACTATAACTTCTTCGATGTAACCGCGTCTTTCCCAGCTAAACCAGTCCTGCAAATGGGCTGGTAAAGCAAAATGTAGGGGATTGGGAGACAAGGCGACAATACATTTTTGTTTGCGGGCTTTGATGGCTCTAAAAAGTCGCGCCATAAAGTCGTTGATTCTATCGGCGCGCCAGCGTACCCAGAAGGTTTCGCGGAAGTCGTTGGAGGGACGGGCTTTGATATCTTTCTGATACATTAATACTGTCAACGGTTCGTATCCAAATTCTGATGGTAAGCCGAAATGGTCGTCAAATTGAATGCCATCTAGATCGTAATTAGCCACAAGTTCGACAACTAACTCTTGGATAAATTTCTGTACTTCAGGATGAAAAGGACTCAGCCAAACGCGATCGTTTGTGCCTTCTTTCCAAATCGTTGAACCGTCACGCCGTTTCGCCAACCAATCAGGGTGCAGTCTGGCTAATTCTGAGTCGGCGGGGGCCATGAAACCAAACTCAAACCAAGGGATTACTGCTATACCTTTTTTATGTGCTGCTGTAATGATTTCTTTGAGGACATCTCGCCCTTTTAATGTGGGTGTGGGGTCGTTTAAATATCCGAATACTCGTTTTGCTACAGCACTCGGATGAATGGTATAACCCCCTTGCCAAACCGTAGGATAAATGGTATTAAAGTTCAGTTTGTCTAGCCTATTTACAGCGTCTGTGATGTTTTTGGGCGAAAAGATCACATCGCTATCAATATTAGTCAGCCAAATGCCGCGCAATTCGGTTTTTGGGGTTTTGGGCGGAGTTTGAGCCGAGAGGCTGGGAGAGAAAATCGCGGAGGAGGTAAGGGCGATCGCAAAAACAACTATTAAAGCCAGTATCCGCTGCCATTTGTGCAGTTTAATCATCAATTTTCCGCAAACACCACAGTTTAACATCATACTGTAGCGTGCACATTGCAAACCTTACGATTATTCTTCAGTCCGCGTCGGCGGACGAAAGTTTGTCTAGTCGCGCTTTCAACCGCCGAGGGGCTTAAAAACCTTAGCAATACAGGTTTTGGTATACCTCATTTGTGTGAGAAACGCTACATGACAAGTTAGGATAAATCAAATAGTTATAACATTAAAATTGTTTTTGAGTCACCATCCATATGAATCCTGATTCTCTCCGTACCTTGGGCGTACCGCCGAATGCTTGGAAAGTTGATGCCAAAATTGCCGACATTACCCGATCGCCGATCGCGCCTCAACCTGTTACCCTAGAAACAGAAACTAAAACCCTGCGTTTGGATTTAGCAAAAGCAGCAATGTTGGTGATAGATATGCAAAACGATTTTTGTCACCCCGACGGTTGGCTAGCACATATTGGTGTAGATGTAACGCCCGCAAGAACTCCAATCAATCCTTTAAAGAATTTGCTGCCAAAATTGCGATCGCACGCCATACCAATTATTTGGATCAACTGGGGAAACCGCCCCGATTTGCTGAATATTAGTGCAGCTTCCCGCCACGTTTACAATCCCACGGGCGAGGGCGTAGGTTTAGGAGATCCGCTACCCAAAAACGGCGCATCTGTATTGATGGCGGGGAGTTGGGCGGCGCGGGTTGTCGATGAATTGGAACAGAAACCAGAGGATATTTGTGTTGATAAATATCGGATGAGCGGCTTTTGGGATACTCCTTTAGATAGTATATTGCGGAACCTCGGCAAAACTACACTTTTCTTCGGAGGAGTAAACGCCGATCAGTGCGTCATGGCTACACTACAAGATGCTAATTTCCTCGGTTACGACTGTATTTTAGTCAAAGATTGTACAGCTACAACATCTCCAGAGTATTGCTGGCAGGCTACTCTTTATAACGTTAAACAATGTTTTGGTTTTTTATCGGATTCTCAGGCTATGTTAGAAGCGATTAAATAGCAATCACGAATTAGCATAGGGGCAATCCCCTGCGGTTCGCCCTCTCGATTAAGACACTGAGTGGGCGGGCACAGGGGGCACCTACGATAATTAACAATTAAAAACAAAAAACAATGACAAATCAGTGCATGATTCCTGTTATGAAGTCTCCGAAAGACTACCAAGCATTTCGCATCAGTCCTGGCGATACTAATAGATTGGCGATTGTCTTCGATCCGGCAACCGCGAATGTTTCATTAACTGTTTGCGTCGAAATTTTCGATGCGGGCGGTAAAACTCCTCCCAACCGCCATCAATTGGCAGTAGAAATGTTTTTTGTACTCAAAGGCAGAGGTCAAGCAACCTGTGACGGCAAAACAGTTAGTATTCAACCGGGTGATAGTTTGTTAGTGCCTCCAACCGGCACTCATCTAATTGAAAATACGGGCAGCGAACGTTTGTACACTTTGTGCATTATGGTGCCGAATGAGGATTTTGTGGAACTAATTCGCAGCGGTACACCAGTCGAACTTGATGAGGAAGATTTGAGAGTTTTAGGGCGATCGGATGTACTTGTATCCTGCTAAGTTGGTAGTCAAGACTTTAGTCTTTTTTTAGAATGATTAAAGTCTTGATGGCGAACCAATCGATGATACAATTATGATATTTACAGTTAAGTTGTGGCGGAAATTATCCCTCTCAATTTTATTACCCATTTTCGATTAAATCTAAAACCCATCTAAACTATGAGCGTTATTTTTCACATTACCCGCAGCCAACAGTGGGAAGAAGCAAAACAAGTGCAATCCTATCGCGGAGATACGCTAGATACTGAAGGATTTATCCACTGTTCAACTTTGCCGCAAGTTCTGAAATCTGCCAATAAATTCTTTTTGGGACAAACAGGATTGCTGCTGCTGTGGATTGACTCAGCAAAAGTAGAATCTGAACTTAAGTATGAATTTGCAGCAGGTGAAGATTACCCGCACATTTACGGGCCGCTGAATATTGATGCTGTGTTGCAAGTTTTTGAGTTTGAAGCGGGTGCAGATGGTAAGTTTCAATTGCCTGCAGAATTAACAGTCAGTCCTAAATAAACTTATTGCATTATTTTGGGATTGATAATTCAACCGCAGATGTCAAGCAGATAAGCACAGATAAACGCAGATAAATGTAGGCGCATTTACAGGTGGTCGCTGGGGCTGGTTTCTAGATATTTGGGATGTGAATTACAGATGGTTTGTGAACCTGCCCCTAGCAATATTGTTGTTGCGATATTTCCCAAATATCAATCAATTTCAATCAACTCGGCTGCCAGTTTCAGCGCATCTTCGCGAGTGGCAATTCTCCCTTCTACCCGCGCTAATTGAATCTCCATTAATAATTGACCGATGCGCGGACTTCTGGGAATATTCAACGATTCCATTAACTCATTGCCGCTAACTAATTGGGTGGGATGAGCGATAATGTCATCAGCATCGAGGTAGCGATTAATTAAGGGTGAAATTTCATCAACCGCAACTCCCGCCGCTAGGGCTAAAACTGCTAAAACTGGAAATACTATTCCTACATCGCGAAACAAAAAATACTGTTCTCGTAAAGACATTTCCGCAATTGGTTCTGCTTGCAATTTGGGTAAATATTTCAAAAGCCCGATCGCACTTTTGATCTCTGCATTGCTGTACTTCAACCGCAGCAACTCAGTTTCAGCGATTGTCGGGTCAGAATTTGCCAAAATAGCCAACTTCCCAACCGCCAATAACGGCGTTTTAATTGTATCTCGAATCGATCGCCCAAATTCTCTCCCCAACTCTGGATAAATTGCTGCCAAATCAGCAGCACAGGAGTCAATTTTTGTCAATATATCAAAACGGTCGATCGCACTTTCAAACCAAATCGAAAACAAACCATCTTCGCAACCCTTACAAATCCAAGGAACACCGTGATTATTGCTCAACAAATAACCCAATTCCGTCCGCACCCGTTCCACCGCCACCCGACTCAACAACGGCGCTAATTCTCGAATCGCCGATTGTGTTTCCGGCTCGATCGCAAAACCCAACTGCGCCGCTTGACGGTAAGCTCTTAATAGCCTCAGCGGATCATCTTCCAAATTCGATCGCGAAATCATCCGCAGCAAACCCAACCGCAAATCAGTTTGACCGTCCACAGGATCGATGATTTCTCCAGTAAAAGGATTGCAGGCGATCGCATTTATCCGAAAATCCCGGCGCCACAAATCCCCCTCCAGACTCCCCCCGAAAGCCTCCGCAAAATCCGCCGTACCGCCCGCAAACACCACCCGCGCAATCTGTCGTTCCGCATCCAACAACACAAATCCGGCTTTTGTGCGATCGGCAATTTTTCGAGCAGTCTTCACCGCCCGTGTTAGCATAACGAAATCCAAATCAAAATAGTGCGATCGGCGCCCCAGCAGCGCATCCCGCACCGCGCCGCCCACCAAATAAGCAGGCGGTGTCAACAGTTCCAAATCGAACGGCCAAGTCTCAGGAGATAACGCAGTTGGCAAATTAATCGGCATCGCAACAAAAATCTACTTTCCTTACAAACCATTAAACTCTTGCTAAGCTAGATTAACAGAAAGCTCAGAATTAACCAATCTTTTTGAAATGCACAGAGGATATCAAGAATGTGTATTTGTATTAACTGCCACTATGTAGACCGCTGCTTCACCTACCACGCCGTAGAAGGACAGCACGAACAAATCCACCTCACCGAAACACCCGATTTCGACCCCGTAGAACCCACTATCAACGTCAACATCCGCCCCCGTCAAGACGAAATTGAAATGGAATGGGATGTAGTTGGCTGTGAAAGTTTCAAGCAAGAGACCGGTAAATGGGCAAAAATGCGGCCCGGCGAACTCGTACCGACTTAACGAAGAAGGAAGAAGGAAGAAGGAAGAAGGAAGAAGGAAGAGGGAAGAAGGAAGAGGGAAGAAGGAAGAAGGAAGAAAATAAAACCTGCTGCTTTCTTGTTTCTTCTTTTTCCTCACTTACAAATTACCAATTACAAATTACAAATTCTAAAATCCTCAATTCCCCCAATCTAAAATCTAAAATCTAAAATCTAAAATCAAAATGTCCTATTGCTTAAACCCAACTTGTCAGAATCCGCAAAATTCAGGGGATGCAGAATTGTGCAAAAATTGCGGATCGAAATTGTTGCTAACTAACGAACAATCGCCATCAGCATCTCGCTACCGTACCATAAAGGCGATCGGACAAGGAGGTTTTGGCAGAACTTTCCTAGCAGTTGATGAAACCAAAACCCTGATTTTTTCCCAGTGCGTAATCAAGCAATTTTTACCACAAAACACCGCAGCCGAAAAAGCCGCCCAACTATTTCACCAAGAAGCCGCCCAGCTAGAAACCTTGGGGAAACATCCCCAGATTCCAGAATTAATCGCGCATTTTGAACAAGACGGGAGACAATACTTAGTACAAGAATTTATAGACGGCAAAAACCTAGCCCAAGAATTAGAACAAAAAGGAGCATTCACCGAAACTCAAATTCGGCAAATCCTCAACGATTTATTACCAGTGCTCCACTTCGTCCACAAATCCAAAGTTATTCACCGCGATATCAAACCCGACAATATCATTCGCCGCCGACTATCTCCAGCCCCTTTACCCGCCTTAGAAAATTCCTATCAACGCTCTCCTTTCCAGAAAGATATCGTTTTAGTAGACTTTGGTGCAGCCAAAAAAGTAACAGCAACCGGATTGCCACAAACTGGTACAATTATCGGCAGTGCTGCTTATACAGCCCCAGAACAATTGATGGGAAAAGCAGTTTTTGCCAGCGATATCTACAGTTTGGGTGTTACTTGCATTCACTTGCTGACTCACATTCCTCCCTTCGACTTATTCGACAGCGCCGAGGATTCTTGGGCTTGGCGCAATTATTTGAAGAGTGCTGTTAGCGACGATTTCGGCCGCATTCTCGATACGATGCTCCAAAGTGGCACCAATCGACGCTACAATTCAGCATCCGCAGTCATCCGGCAGTTGAACCCCAAGCCGGTGTATTTAGAGGGGCAGCCTGTGCTGAATGCACCGGAAACGCCCGCAGAACGGATAGTTACACCTGCGCCCGGTGTGTCGCTTTTCACTCGCCAACAGCAAGCCGAAATTCAGCAAGCTTTACAAGATGCGATCGCCCCGTACAATGTTAAAATCCAAGTCAGTCAAGCCAAGCAAAAGCTCAATATAGTCATCAACAGAACCGAAGACAATCCCGTTCACTATCCGCACTTGTCGCAAATAATTGCCACCAGACTCACCGATTTGCAGTTAAAAAAAGTCGCAACCATTAAGCTTTTGGGTAGAGTCAACAATTCTCGCGTCCCCGAGTGGAAGGAAGTATTGCAAATCGATCCCAAGATTCAATTGAGAAACAAACTCCTGCGGCTGCAACACAATCAATTAGCCAAGAAAATCGCCCCAGTTGCCACCCAAGAATTTTGGCTACCGAAGTTAAAAAATACGGATTTCTGGATCGATTCGCTAATGTTTGCTTTGGTTTGGTTTATCTTTGGCTCTCAGATAGTCATTTTTAATTCTTGGTTCGCGCTGATAGTTGCTTCAGGTTTTATGGTGGTCAAACATCAAGTTTCCCAAAATAAAGAATTTGCGAATAAAAATTTATTTGCCAGTTTAGTAGTCTTATTTTTGATAACAGGTGGGATGGGGAACTCAAGGATTTTAAACACTGGAATATTTGGTATTCTTTTAGGTTGCTTAGTTGTAGTTCTGCCGCTGTTTTTTGTTAAGGAAAATTATCAGTAATCGTGAATAGCAATCCCCCAGACGGAACATCAGTTAAAAAATACGGTTTAGCCCTGCACACGGCAACTCCCGAATTAGGTTTAGCAATCAGCAATTTTGACGGCGATTCTCGCTACCAAACTTGGAATTTGGGCCGCAGTTTAGCCACAGATTTGCATCAGCATTTAGTAGAGTTTATCGCGCCGCAAACTTGGGCAAATTTGGCTTTTATTGCAGTGGCGAAGGGGCCCGGAGGTTTCACGGGCACTCGCATGGGTATGGTGACAGCGCGGACTTTGGCTCAACAATTGAATATTCCGGTTTTTGCGGTTTCAACTTTGGCGGCTGTTGCTTGGTTGGAACCCCCCCAACCCCCCCTTGATAAGGGGGGGCTTTTGGATATCGCGCTGCAAATGCCTGCACAGCGGGGGCAATTATTTGGGGCGGTTTATTCAGTTAACAGTAATTCTGGTTTAACTGAGTTGTTTCCAGATACGGTAATGACGGCGGAATCTTGGCAGGAAAAGTTGGCAAGTTGGGAAAATTCCTATCAGTTGATTGAAGTTGGCAGCGAGTTGGGTACGTCGGTTTCTGGTGTGTTGGATTTGGCTTATTTGGAGTGGAAACAAGGAAGTCGCCCTAATTGGTCGGATGCTTTGCCTTATTACGGGCAACATCCTGTGCAGGGAAAATGAATATTGGGAATTGGGAATTTCGCAATTAGTCTATAGCGGTTCTCAAAAAAGTGAGGAGAGCCTCATGCCCTATGCCCTATGCGCTATGCCGTTCGCGTACCTCATCTTTCTGAGAAAGGCTATATATTGCAACTCAACATACATTTAGGATGGTGAAAAATCAATTATGACTTTTATGAACTCAAACTTATGACATTTATGAATTGACTTTAAGCTCAGTCTGTTTTAGGATTTTAATTAATTGCTGTTAGTAAGTCGCATAAAAACTACCGCGTCTTAATATATGGAAAATCGACTGACTCAAACTCAACTAACGCAAATAGTAGCTGAAGTACAACGCCTTTCTAACGTCCGGGAAGCTGAACTTAATTCCGCAGAAGTCACACAAATTTTGCAGGAATTGGGCTTGCCGACCGAGTTGCTAGATGAGGCTTTAATCCAGTTGCAGCGTCGGGAAGCACTGGCACAGCAGCAACGCAGGAATCGGTGGATTGCTGGAGGATTGGCTGCGGTGGCTGTGGGGGCGATCGCCATTACCGGATTTTTCATTCAACAAAGCCGACAGGCCCTGGATCGCATTTCAGTGCAACAAAACCGCATAACTTCCGTGCAAGATGATGGCGGCAACTTGACAGTTGTTTCCCGCCAAAACAATCCCGAAATCTTTTACCGCGTCACCTTAAAGGATGCACCTTTAGGAAAAAAACTCTCGCTATCCTGCGATTGGATCGATCCCAGCGGTCAAGTTGTCAAACAAAACAGCTATCAAACTCGCGAAATCGACAAATCTATCTGGAATACTCAATGTCGTTACAAAATTGGTACTGCGGCTACTCCCGGAAAGTGGCAAGTTAAAATGTTTGTTGAAAATCGGGCGATCGGCAGTACATCCTTTGAAGTTAAATAATCCTTAAAAACTCGCCTATGGATAAATTTTAACATGAAAATTACTAACAAACCGCGTCAATTTGTAGGATACTGGGGCTGCGATTCTCGCGATAAATTGGAAGCGCGGCTGGCGAAACTTATCAGCAAATCTGGCGGAGAAATCCCAGTGCAAAAAATCGAGAATTCGTCTAATTTGTCCGCCGCAGGAAACGAAAATCACCCAATTTGGAATGTAGCGAGCACCGAGTGCGATCGCCCGCAGCACTTGCCAACCCAAAAAAGTGATAAAACTTGGCAAATCGCTGCCCTCTCAGCCTCTGGACTATCAACGTATCCATCAACCAACGGTTTGCTGTTACCTGATACCTGGGTAAATGTCCGCAAAAATTTCCTAATTTTAGGACGAGAACCCTTTGGGCGAGTAACACTTTACTGGACGCAAATCGAGCAGAGTATTTGGTTTGCATCGAGTTTACAACTGCTGTTAAATATTTGCGAAAAACCAGATATCAGCATTCCAGGTTTGTACAGTTATAGCTGTTTTTCCTATGTCCCAACTCCCTTAACTCCCGTAGAAAAGGTGTTCGCCGTTCCCGCCGGAACCGAATTAACTTGGGAGTGCGATCGAGATAGCGGTGTTATTTTTAAACCCCCATCAAAACCCTTGTTAGAATGGCGAGAAATTTCAGAAGAAATACAAGACGAAGCAGCAGCCATAACAGAATTACAAGACTTACTTAAAAATGCTGTTGAACGTCAAATTTCCGATATAAATAGCAATGAAACGGTCGGAGTATTTCTATCAGGCGGTTTAGATTCCTCAGTAGTCGCAGCATTATTAGTCAAAGCCGGAGTCAAAGTCCGCGCTTATACTCTCGACTTCGGCGAAGCCGGAATTCCCGAATATCCTTGGGCTCAACAAGTGGCCGATTCGCTGAAAATTCCCTTAGTAAAAGTAGATGCTACGCCACGCCGGATTAAACAAGTTTTGCATTCTGCTGTGAAAGCTTTAGATTTGCCCTTTGGCGACGGAGTTACAGTCCCACTTTACCTGTTAAATGAAGCTGCGAGTCAAGAATGTGCGATCGTTTTTAACGGTGAAGGCGGCGATCAGTTATTTGCAGGATGGACGAATAAACCCCTGATTGCAGCGGCTGTTTATCAAGCCGCAAATCCCGCCGGAGACCAAACTTTTGCCCTGCAATATCTGCGAACTTTTCACCGACTTTGGGGATACGAATCTAAAGTTTATCAGCCGGAAATTTACACTGAAATTCAGAATGTGCAACCTCAAAATTGGCTGTTAGAGGCTCTTAATCCTGCGGTGGGCGGGTCTTTGCTGCATCGCCTCCGCCGCGCGGGTTTGATGCTGAAAGGGGCGCAGAATATCCATCCGCGCGCTGCTAATTTGGCTTTGGCTTTTGGTCTAAAAGTGCGATCGCCCTTTTGCGATTTTGCCCTCACAGACTGGACATTTAAACTATCGGGAGAACTGTGTTTGCGAGGCGCTTGTGAGAAATACATCCTCAAACGGGCGGTAGAAAATTGGCTACCTGCGGACATAGTTTGGCGGGAAAAGCGCGGTATGGGCGTTCCCTTAACCTCCTGGTGTTTTAATGAATTTTGGCATGATATCGGCGATTGGTTGAATCCTGCCGTGTTGCAATCAGAGAAACACTGGAAACCCGATTTAGCCGCTCAAATTATCTCCGGCAAATTCGCAGCCGGAATTCAAGGCCGGCGCATTGGCGAGATGATTTGGCTGTTGGTGATGTGGCAAAATTGGCGATCGCAAATTTTAGGTGAAGACGTGAAAAACAAATCTTGGAATCATCCGTTTTGGTTGCCTCGCCAGGTTTGGAATTACCGCCAACGGTGGGGAGAATGAAATTAACACAGTTTAATTAAGCCTGATCCCCCCTAGGGCGTGGCCGTGTTTTCAAACCCGGAGATCCCCCCCAGCCCCCCTTAAAAAGGGGGGAGAAAGACTCTCAAAGTCCCCCTTCTTAAGGGGGATTTAGGGGGATCTCCGGGGAATAAAAATCATTAACTAAACCGTATTGAAATGAAATCAACATTTTCGATTAAACAAACACCTGATTTACCATGATGCCAACAATTACCGATCGCAAATCAATCATCAAACAACCGCCTTTCACTCTTTCGCTAGCCCAAGAGTTATTAGCCACCTACGGTTCGCCGCTGTACGTTTATCAAAGCGATATTTTGCGCCGAACTATTGCCCGCATTACCAAGGCAATTGACTATCCCAAAACTCAATTTTGTTTTGCCAGCGTCACCAACGGTAGCATCGCCCTGCTGCAAATTTTTCAGGATTGCGGCTGGGGATTACACGCCAATACACCAGGAGATATTTATTTAGGAATTCAGGCAGGTTTTTCGCCCAAAAATATCGTTTACAGCGGCAGCAATCTGCACCAAGGCGAGATGGAACAAGTTCTAAAATGGGGTGTCAAAACTCTGAATTTCGACAGTCTCGCTCAATTGCAGTTGTGCTGCGAAGTGTACCAATCTCTCAGGGAAAACCAACAGGCTTTAGAACCGCCCAGTCTGGGTTTGAGGCTGAATTTGCCCGAATTAACGGGGGAAAGTCGCATTGGAGTGCGATCGGCCGAATTTCCCGCAGCAATTGCGATCGCAAAAACAGCCGGATTAAAGCTGAGTGGCTTGCATTTCTATCGCGGTACCGGCACTAATTCCACCGCAGCGTTTACTCAAGTAATTGATACCATAATTGCCGCAGCCCAGCAATTGCCAGATTGGGAATATCTCGATTTTGGCGGCGGCTTTGGCTATCCTTACCACGGCGGTATAGCGTTTGATTGGGAACTGTTCGGGGCAGAATTAACCAGCAGAATTAGTCAACTAGACCGCGAAATTGACTTGATAATCGAACCAGGAAGAGCCGCCATAGCAGGATGTGCTACTTTGCTCGCTCAAGTTGTTTCCACAAAATGGCAGGAAGCTAAACAAATTGTCGGTGTAGATACGACTGTTGCTAATCTTTCAGTGCCATCGGTTCATGGCGGTTATCGAGAGATTTGTACCTGGAATTGTCGGGATGCTCTACATCTTACTGATGTTTGTGGCAATACGACTTATTCGCGGGATTATTTGGGGAAAAGCTGTCAACTTCCAGCTTTGACAGTTGGAGAAATCCTCGGTATTTTGGATGTGGGAGCTTACGGATATGCGATGTCGTCGCATTTTTTGCACCGCCCAAAACCTGCGGAAGTGCTGTTAGAAAATGGCAGCCATCGCCTAATTCGCCACAGAGAAGATTACAGCATTTTGTTAGCTAATCAAGTTTTTGAATAATCATTAGGAGATTTTTATGAAGTGCATCAAATGCCAAACTGACAATAAGTTAAAAGACCGAAGAGCCAATAGTGGGCGCTGTAGACAATGCGGCCATCAGTTTGTTTTTGAACCGACTTATATAGGATTGGCAATAACTGACCCAATGTTTGCCAAGGCGATCGCTGATATTTCTGTGAACGATACGCTGTTTTTCACCCCTAAGCAGTTATTTTACCTGTTTCAGAAACGAGTGAAACCAACAAAATATTATGGGATCTACACAATCCCAGGATACCTAATTATTAATATATTTTTAGGTTGCTTTTTTGGTCTTTGGATATTAACTCCATTTCCCGAATGGAGTATAGCTTTTTTTCTCCTAATGTTTGCGAGCAATGTTTTATTAATCAAAGCAACTTTTAATGCTAGCCGTTCTGGTAAGTATCCGTACCAACAATGCCAGAAATTAGCAAAAACTTTGCAAGTTTGGGGTGTAATAATTTTGGTATTGGGAATCGGTTGGAATCTGTTATCAAGTTCTTTTTCATTCTTTTTAGCTAGCTCTATTCTCGGAATGGCATCCATCTATTTGGGCAATCTCAAAATTGACAAAAAACCTGCAAAGGGTCAATATTTTACGATTAACTTAAATTATTTTCAAGGCAGGATAGATACTTGGATAACAATTAACTCTATGACTAAAATGCTACCACCTCCCCGCGATTTAAACGCAAGCGCTGCCGTCAGTCCCGATGTCAGCGCTTACAGTTTTGATAGATTGGTGGTGTGCGATAGCCCGGAAATTGCCCAATTCTTAATCGCCAACAATTTTCACTTTGAAAACAACTGTGCAGTCCTCAGCATTACCGGATATCCTCAAAGTATCTTCGACACAACGATGGAAATGCTGCGCCGCAATCCCGACTTAAAAGTGTACGCTTTGCACGATTGCAGTCCCAAAGGAATTGGTTTAGTTCACCACCTACGCACCAGTTCTAATTGGTTCGCAGATAACAGCGCGGTAATTATTGATATTGGATTGTTACCAAGGCAGATTATTGCGAGTGGCGGCAGTATGTTTGTTTTGAGTTCCGAGAAAAATGCACAAGATGCTAAACAATTATCAGCAGAGATTCGCCAAGATTTATCCGCTGAGGAATTGCAGTGGTTGGAATTAGGTAATTATGTGGAACTGGAATCTTTTAGTCCTCAGAAAATGATTCAAATTCTAAATCGGGGAATTGCCGGAAGTCGAGATATTGGTAGCGATGATAGTAATTTGATTCTGCTAGGTGGTGCGGAGACTTCTATCTATGTTGTTGATAGTTTTGGTTGAAGATGAGACGGCGGTTGAAACCGCGTCTACAAAAACAAAGAAGATGAGACGGCGGTTGAAACCGCGTCTACAAAAACGAAGTCCGCCTCCGCGGACTGAAGAGTATAATATAATTTTCACCGCCCATTCTTCAACCCGCGGAGGCGGGTTTTGTTTGTATAGACGCGGTTTCAACCGCCCAGTCTTCTGAAGAGTATAATATAATTTTCACCGCCCATTCTTCAACCCGCGGAGGCGGGTTTCGTTTGTATAGACGCGGTTTCAACCGCCCAGTCTTCTGAAGAGCATAATATAATCTTCACCGTCGGTTCTTCAACCCGCGGAGGCGGGTTTTGTTTGTATAGACGCGATTTCAATCGCCTAGTCTTCTGCCGTTTCCCTACCGGAAAGATATTACTTATTACCTTGTAGCCAAAGCTCTAAACTTGTCAACAACCACAGCTTAACGCCATAACGCCCCCAAGTGTCTCCCTCATAATCTAACCATTGAGCAATTAAAGCTTGATTAAAATAAGGAGCAATGGCAGCTCTTTTCGACATCAGCAAACGCCTAGCCTCCCGCTGCCAAAACTTCTTAAATCCTAACTGTACGGGCACCAGCATCCCGCTTTTGGGCCTGTCCAAAATTTGAGCCGGCAGCAGATTTGCCACCGCTTGTTTGAGCACAGCTTTCTCCACAACCCCGGATAATTTGTACTCAGGCGGAATCGTCATACTCAAATCCACGATTCGCTGGTCAAACAAAGGCGATCGCCCGTGCAAGCCCGCAGCTTGAGTCAAGTTGTTAACTTTGGTCAAAATCTGGTCTGCCCCCTTAAACTTGATATTTAATGCCATTAATCGATTCAGATAATTGCCGCTAGCATTCAAATCCGCACTAAATACCGAAGGTTCTGTTTGCATTGCTGCCCAAATTTCCGGTTTTAAAAGTTGAGGCAAATCCGCCGCGCACTTTTGAAATGACAGCAAATATGCTGGTAGCGCATCCAGATTAGTGACAGAATTGTACAAGCTATTCATTAGCATCGGTTGATTTTTGGGGCCGCCAAAACAGGGATCGCCACCTTCGCCGTTCAGAATAACTTCGACGGATTCTCGCGCCATTCTTCCTAATAACAAATTTGGCACTGTCAGCGGATCGCCGATCGGATCGTCTAAATATGCGATCGTCTCTGGTAACTTTTCCCACATATCCCGAAAGCTAATTTCTAAAATATGGTGTTCAGTTTGGCAATGTTCGGCGACTAGACTGGAAAACTCTAATTCATTGGCGCATTCTTCGCCAAAATGAATTGAGTAAGTGTGAATTGGCCGATCGCAAAATTGAGCAGCTAAGGCCGCGATACAGCTAGAATCTAACCCGCCGGAAAGAAACACGCCTACAGGTTGATTTGTGGGCAAATATTCTCGGACAATTTCATCTAAAAGAGTTCGCAATCTCGCGCCGTGCCATTCTAAAGATTGTGCGGCCTCGACAACTTGTTCTCGCAGTTCCCAGTAAGCCGAAATTGTCTCATCAGGGAAGCTTAAAACGCATCCTGGGCGCAGTTCTCGGACTTGTTCAAGGAGGGTACGATCGCCCGGAACGAACGAACAACACAGGTAATCTCGCAGGGCTCTGAGGTCGATCGCCCTTGAGTGGTATTGTGCGATCGCCCGCAGTTGAGGCGCAATCCAGCGAGTCGCGCCAACATTAGTATAGTAGAGAGTTCGTGCGCCCGTGCGATCGCGCGCCAGCCGCAAAACCTGCGATTCCCTATCCCAAACCGCAAACGCAAACATACCCGCCAGCAGCGCGGCGCATTCAACGCCCCAACGTTCCCACAGTTGAGCTACTAATTGGCGATCGCACCCCTGCCAACTACTAGCAGAAATCCCCAATTTTTCCAGCAATTGCGATCGATTGCTTAGCCAAATATCGCCTACAATAACAAATTTTTCAGAGGGACTGAGAATAAGCTGAACGCTTGGGTTAGAGCAAATAATCGCAATTTGACCTTCTCGCCACGCTGTATCATCTGCGATTCCGTCTGTTTTTCCCCAAGCTATCCGCCAACTTGAGGCAAATTCAACTAGAGGATTTGGAGGAACTGAGATTTTTGGTTTTTGGCTACCCTTGTAATTCAGGAATGATTTTATATGGTTCATTTTTACGAGCTTAATATTATTTAGAATAATATCAAGCTTAACAGAAACGTACACCATGCGATCACTTTATTTCTTAGTCCGCGGAGGCGGACATCGTTTGTGTAGGCGCTAATTCCATTCGCCGACTAACTCGCCGCCGAGTTAATCGGCGGCGAAAAAAGATTTATCGCCCGCTAGCTAAAGCCTCCCGCAATTTGCGATCGCCCCGCGATTTACCATGAAGTTGTGGAGTCGCCATCCGCAACACAAAATCCAGCAACCAAGGAGCAATTCGGTGACACCAAACCGCTAAATGACTTTGGTATCCTACCAAAATTTCCGGCGCATCTTTGTGCAAACCCGCAACAAGTGCTAGGGCAACTTTTTCGGGAGTTGTCGGTACTACCCAGCGAAATTGCTCCAAGTCTCGCACCATGTCCGTATCTGTTAGAGATGGTAGCAAAGCTGTGACTCGAACATTGTACTGAGTTAACTCGCTGCGTAAAGCTTGAGTGAATCCCAAAATGGCAAATTTGGTAGCAGAATAAGTTGCCATTGTCGGAGCGGCAATTTTGCCCATCAAGCTCGAAACATTGACGATTGTTCCGTCTTCTTGCGTCGCCATTCTGCGAGCTATCAAGCGGGTAATTGTGTAGGTTCCCAGCAAATTCAAGGCGATTTCTTCCTCGATTAACGGTAGCGGGGAACGCAAGAAAGACGCTTGGTGTGCAACGCCCGCACAGTTGACTAGCAGGTGAATTGGGCCGCAATCTCGCCAAGCTTGGGCGATCGCAATATTCACCGCTACTGACTGAGTTAAATCCAAGGCTAACGGCACTACTTCTGTACCAAAAACATCGATTTCCTCAGCCAATTCGATTAATTGCTTGCGGTTGCGCGCTACAATCACCAAGCGTTTGACTCCTTGTCTGGCTAATTCCAGGGCGATCGATCGCCCAATACCACGCGAAGCCCCTGTAACTAGAGCTGTTTTTCCTTGAAGTTGCATAGATTAAACCCTCTGGTTTTGATGCTCACCGCGGCACGGAGTTATGAGTTGTGAGTTATGAATTATCAGTTATGAGTTGAATATTTTCGCGGTAACAACTCAGAATTGACAATTTTGGCAAAGGCTATCTTGTTTCGATAGACCTAATTGATTTGTGGAGTTAACTCAAAACTCAAACCTTTTGAATCGTGGACGTGTGCGTGAGCTGAACTAAACTTTTGATTGACCATAAATCGATCTAAATCTGGTCAATCAAACTCATTCAAGCAGACAAACCTGAGATGAGAAAACGTAGTCATGAATAATATTAAAGCGGACTTTTTTACCGCTTTTTCTTGAGTCTGCGGAGGCAGGCTTTGCTTGTGTAGCCGCGAATTCATTCGCCGGGATTGTTGTTTCTTGAGTCTGCGGAGGCAGGCTTTGCTTGTGTAGCCGCGAATTCATTCGCCGGGATTGTTGTTTCTTGAGTCTGCGGAGGCAGGCTTTGCTTGTGTAGCCGCGAATTCATTCGCCGGGATTGTTGTTTCTTGA